>JAFUUR010000256.1 GCA_017477695.1 Oscillospiraceae bacterium
CGGGCGGCGGCGCCCCGGACAGCGCGCCGTAGAGCGCGGCGCCCGTCCAGGCGCTGACCGCCAGGAACAGCAGCGCGCTCACCGTGCGCAGCAGCGGCGCGCGGGGCCGCTTATGTATCTGCATCCAGATTCAGCGGTTTCGGGGGTACGATGGTGGAGATGGCGTGTTTGTAGATAAGCTGCTGCTTCCCGTCCGAGTCGAGCACGACGGTGAACCCGTCGAAGCCGCGCACGACGCCCCGCAGCTGAAAGCCGTTCATGAGGAACATCGTGACCTGCAGCCGGTCGCGGCGCGCCTGGTTGAGGAAAAGGTCCTGGAGGTTCTGCGTTTTTTGCATGATTTCATACTCCTTCTATCTTAGTATATCTACTTTCGCAGATAAGCTATGATAGCGCGGAGCGGGGGGCGCATCCCGTCGAAAAGCGGCGGGAGGGATAAGTTTAAAACGGGCCGAAGCGATCCTCGACCTGCCGCACGGCGAGGGCGAAGTCCGGCTCGCGGTCCCAGAGGATCCAAAGCGCGTCCGCATCCCGCCGGAACCAGGTGAGCTGCCGTTTGGCGTAGCGGCGGCTGTTCTGCTTGATGAGGGCGGCGGCTTCCTCGCGGCTGATCTCGCCGCGCAGGGCCAGCACGGCCTCTTTGTAGCCGATGGCCTGCATCGCGGTGCTGGCCGCGGAGAGGCCCTGCGCCAGCAGGCGCTGCGTCTCCTCGAAGAGGCCGGCCTCGATCATGGCGTCCACGCGCGCGTCGATGCGCGCGTAGAGATCCGCCCGGTCGCGGTAGCTGAGGACCACGGTGCTCGCCCGGTAGCGTGGCGGGCGCGCGCGCGTCTCGGCGTCGTGCGCGGTGATGGTCCTGCCCGTGAGGCGGTAGATCTCGATCGCGCGGACGATGCGCCGCCGGTCCGCCGGGTGGAGCTTTTCCGCGCGCTCGGGGTCGAAGGCCGCGAGCTGCGCCAGCATGGCCTCCCCGCCGAGACGGTCGTACTCCGCGTTCAGCGCGGCGCGCAGGCCGTCGTCGCCGTCGCCGCGCTGTGCGAAGTCCCGCCCGGAGAGCAGAGAGTCGATATAGAGCCCCGTCCCGCCGACCAGGATGGGCAGGCGCCCGCGCGCGAGGATCTCTCCGCAGCAGCGCGCCGCGTCCTCCACGTAGCGGGAGACGGAGTAGTCCTCCCGGGGATCCGCCACGTCCAGCATGTGATGGGGCGCGGCGGCGCGCTCTTCGGGCGTGGCCTTGGCGGTGCCGATATCCATGCCGCGGTAGATCTGCATGGAGTCCGCCGAGACGATCTCCCCGCCCCAGCGGCGGGCGAGCTCGATCCCCAGGCGCGTCTTGCCCGTGGCGGTCGGCCCCGCCACCACCAGCACGCGCGGCGCTTCGCTCGTACCGCTCATACGATGCGCTTGAACATCTTGTCCAGATCCCGGCGGCTGAGCACCGCGGAGACGGGCCTGCCGTGCGGGCAGTACTTGACCTGCCCGGAGAGCACGGCCTGCACGATCCTCTCCCGCTCGGCGGGCGTGGTGTCCCAGCCGGCCTTGATGGCCGCCTTGCAGGCGACGGTGTGCAGGATCTCGTCCCGTGCGCTCTGCGCGTCGGGCGCCTTGCCGCCGCGCAGTCGCTCGCAGATCTCCTCCACAGCGGCCACGGCGTCCGCCGCGTCGATGTCGGCGGGCACGGCGCGGATCACGTAGTCCGTCTCGCCGAAGGGCTCGATCTCGAAGCCGAGCTCGGTGAGCAGCGCGCGGTTCTGCTCGATCAGCTCCGCATCCGCCGTGCTGAGGCGCAGCGGCACGGGCGCGAGCAGGGTCTGCGCCATGACGGCGCGGTCCATGGCCTTGAGCCGGTCGAAATTCATCCGCTCGTGGGCGGCGTGCTTGTCGATCAGGATAAGGTCCTCGCCACACTCGACGAGGATGTAGGTCTTCATGGCCTCCCCCAGTATCTTGTGGTCGGGGATGGCCGGAGTTTCAACATTTTGAACAGCTTTTTCAACAGCGGGCGCGGGCGCGGGGGCGTCGAAAACGGTCGGAGCGGGCGGTTCCGGCGCGAGAACGGACGAAGGCTGGCGCGGCAGATCCATGCGGATCTGATACGGCGACTGCCCGCTGCGCAGGCGGAGC
>JAFUUR010000257.1 GCA_017477695.1 Oscillospiraceae bacterium
CGGACCACCTGGTTGACGCCGGGGTTCATCTCGTCGCCGTTGTCTCTCGTGAAGACCTTGACGTCCACGATGATGCCGCTCTCGCCGTGCGGCACCTTCAGCGAGGTGTCACGCACCTCGCGGGCCTTCTCGCCGAAGATCGCGCGCAGCAGGCGCTCCTCCGCGGTCAGATCGGTCTCGCCCTTGGGGGTGACCTTGCCCACCAGGATATCGCCGGCGGTGACTTCCGCGCCCACCATGATGATGCCGCGCTCGTCCAGATATTTCAGCGCGTCGTCGCCCACGCCGGGGATGTCACGGGTGATCTCCTCGGGGCCGAGCTTGGTATCGCGTGCGTCGCACTCATACTCCTCGACGTGGATGGACGTGAACACGTCCTCCATCACGAGGCGCTCGTTGAGCAGGATGGCGTCCTCGTAGTTGTAGCCTTCCCAGTTCATGTAGCCGACGAGGATGTTCTTGCCCAGCGCGATCTCGCCCTGTGCGGTGCTGGGGCCGTCGGCCAGCACGTCTCCCTTGCAGATGCGCTCGTTCACGCTCACGATCGGGCGCTGGTTGATGCAGGTGCCCTGGTTGGAGCGGGCGAACTTGATGAGTTTATACTCTTTGATCTCACCGGAATCGTACTTCACGGTGATGTAGTTTGCATCGACGCGGGTGACGACGCCGTCGTCCTCCGCGATGACGCACACGCCGGAGTCGACCGCGCACTTATGCTCGATACCGGTGGCCACGATGGGGGCCTGGGTGGTCATGAGCGGCACGGCCTGGCGCTGCATGTTGGCGCCCATCAGCGCACGGTTCGCGTCGTCGTTCTCCAGGAACGGGATCATGGCCGTTGCGATGGAGACCATCATCTTGGGGCTGATATCGATATAGTCGACCTCTTCGCGGTTGACTTCGATGGTATCGTTGCGGTGGCGGCAGGTGATACGCTTGCGCAGCAGGCAGCCGTTCTCATCCACGGGCTCGGAGGCCTGTGCGACGATGTACTGGTCCTCCTGGTCGGCGCTCATGTAGTCCACCTGATCGGTCAGTCGGCAGGTGCCCTTTTCCACCTTGCGGTACGGCGCCACGAGGAAGCCGTATTCGTTGGCTCTGGCGTAGGAGGCCAGGTAGCTGATCAGGCCGATGTTCGGACCTTCAGGCGTCTCGATCGGGCAGAGGCGGCCGTAATGGCTGTAGTGCACGTCGCGCACGTCGAAGCTGGCGCGCTCACGGGACAGGCCGCCGGGGCCCAGGGCGGACATACGGCGCTTGTGGGTCAGCTCGGCCAGCGGGTTGGTCTGATCCATGAACTGGCTCAGCGGAGAGGAGCCGAAGAACTCCTTGATGGCCGCCGTCACGGGGCGGATGTTGATGAGGCTCTGCGGGGTCACGATGTCCAGATCCTGGATGCTCATGCGCTCGCGGATCACGCGCTCCATGCGGCTGAAGCCGATGCGGAACTGGTTCTGCAGCAGCTCGCCCACGCAGCGCACGCGGCGGTTGCCGAGATGGTCGATATCATCCGCCTCGCCGATGCCGTGCGCCAGGCAGTTGAGGTAGTTGACGGAGGAGAACATATCGTCCACGACGATGTGCTTCGGGATCAGAACGTCGATGTTCTCGCGGATCGCGTCCTTCAGGGCTTCGCCCTCGAACTGCTCCACGAGGCTCTTCATGACGATGCCGCGCACCTTCTCCTTCACGCCGACCTCGGCGGGATCAAAGTCCACGTAGCGGCTGAGGTCCACCATGCCGTTGGAGAACACCCGCACGTTCTTGTCGTCGACCTTCAGCGTGACGCCGATGACGCCCGCGTCGGAGATCTCTCTCGCCTTGTCGCGGCTGAGGACCTCGCCGGCCTCGGCCAGGATCTCGCCGGTGAAGGGATCGGCCACGGGCTCGGCCAGCTCGAAGCCCGCGATGCGCGGGTAGAGGGAGAGCTTCTTGTTGAACTTATAGCGGCCGACGTTGGAGATCTCGTAGCGGCGGCGGTCAAAGAACAGCCCGTCCAGCAGGGACTCGGCGGACTCCACCGTGGGAGGATCGCCCGGGCGCAGCTTACGGTAGATCTCGAGCAGGCACTCCTCGCGGCTCTGCGTGGTGTCCTTGTCCAGGGTGGCCACGATGCGCTCGTCCTCACCGAAGATCTCCTTGATGCGCTCGTTGGTGACGGCGCCCACATAGGCGTCCTCCACGCAGCTCAGCCAGGTGGCGGGGCGCTCGGGATCATACGCGCCCATGGCCTTGAGGAACCAGGTGATGGGCAGCTTGCGGTTCTTGTCGATGCGGACGTTGAAAACGTCGTTCGCGTCCGTCTCATACTCCAGCCAGGCGCCGTGATACGGGATCACGGTGGAGGCGAAGATGTTGATCATGGACTTGTCCGTCGTCTTGTCGAAGTAGACGCCGGGAGAGCGAACGATCTGCGAAACGATGACACGCTCCGCGCCGTTGATGATGAAAGTGCCGCCTTCGGTCATGATGGGGAAATCCCCCATGAAGATCTCCTGCTCCTTGATCTCCTCCGTCTCCTTGTTGCGCAGACGGACGCGGACCTTCAGAGGCGCGGCGTAGGTGGTGTCCCTCGCCTTGCACTCCTCCTCGCTGTACTTGGGCTTCTCGTTCATGGAGAAATCGATGAAGCTCAGCTCCAGGTTGCCGGAAAAGTCCGTAACGGAATCCACGTCCTTGAAGACCTCGTGCAGGCCGGTCTCCAGGAACCACTTGTAGGAGCTCTTCTGGATCTCCAGCAGATTGGGCATCTCCCGGATCTCCTCGGTGCGGGCAAAGCTCTTGCGCAGAGTCTTGCCGTAGAGAACATCTTTTGGCATTGGTGCACTCTCCTTACTCAAAATTGAAAACGCCCGGCTGTGTTGTCAAACTTTCAGCCCGTGGTGTTGATTTTACAGGGTACGCCTGCTATACTGAACACAGTAGATAGTGGGTTATGACGCCCTCTCCCCTGCACAGATAGCAAGGTATTTTACCATAAGCTGCTTGTATTAGTCAAGAATAATTTTGTTAAATTCAAAAAGTTTGGCGGGAGTGTAGATCTCCTGCTTCTTTTTTTGTTCAAAGGAACGAAGTCTATGGATTTGCGTGTGATCCTTCTGCTGATCCTCGAGGGCGCGCTGGCGCTGTTTCTGCTGTACCGCCTGCAGTTGCTGCGCACGAGGCGGGCGTGGATCGTCTCCGCGCTGCTGCTGCTCGCGGCTTTCTGGCTGCGCGCCGCCGCGCTGGATTACGAGACGCTCGATTATCAGAATTTTCTGACCAGGTGGGTGGAATTCTTCCGCGACAACGGCGGCTTTCGCGCGCTTGCCGTCCCGGTCGGCAATTACAACATCCCCTATCTTTATTTCCTCGCGCTCTTCTCGCTCTCCACGATCCGGGATCTCTATCTGATCAAGCTGCTCAGCATCCTGTTCGATGTGCTGCTGGCCTGGGCCTGCGCGCGCCTGGCCGCGCGCTTCACGAAAAGCGCGGCGCGTCTACTGGGCTGTTTCTTCACCGTGCTGTTTTTACCGACGGTCTTTCTCAACGGCGCCGTCTGGGGTCAGTGCGACAGCATCTATACCGCCCTCGTCATCCTCGGGATCGCGCTCGCGCTGGAGGACATGCCCATCCCCTCCATGGTCTGCATCGCGCTTTCCTTCGGCTTCAAGCTGCAGGCCGTATTCGTCATGCCCGTCTGCGCGGTGCTGTGGATGTACGGCAAATACGATTGGAAGCATTTTCTCGTCTTCCCGCTCACGTACGTGATCCTCGTGCTGCCCGCGGTGCTGCTCGGCCGCCCGTTCCTGGACACGCTCACTCTCTACGCCTCCCAGACCGGAAGCATCGGCAGCGGATTGAATTACAACTCCCCCTCCGTGTTCGCCGTGTTCACGCAGGTGCAGGACCCGGCGCGCGCCTCCTGGGTCGCCATCACGGCGGCGGCCGTCTACACGCTCAACGTCCTTGCGGCCGCCTGGGCCAACCGGAAGAAGCTCACCGACCAGGCCGTCGTCGCCGCCGCGCTGCTGTTCGCCGTCGGCATCCCCTTCCTTCTGCCGCATATGCACGACCGGTATTTCTTCGCAGCCGACGCGCTCTCGCTCGCGCTGGCCTTTTCCGTCCCGGCCTTCTCGCTCAGCGCCGTGCTGGTGCAGTTCGCGTCCCTCCTGGGCTATCACGCCTATCTGAAGATGCGCTATCTGTTGCCCATGCGCTACGGCTCCGCCGCGCTGATCCTGGCGCTCGCACTGGCTCTGGTCTGCTTTCTCACCGGTCTGCGGGAGCCGCCCGCGAAGCGGCGCAGGGTGAAAACCGGTTCCTCAAAATCGCCGTAAATTCGTTCTTGACAAACCGCGATTATCTGTTATAATAGCTTTTGCCTTAAATGTGGCAGGCCATTTGGTGCAAGCGGTCTTAAATGGGGCCGAAGCACCGGCTTTATGCGAGAGTGCTGGAACAGGTAGACAGGCACGTTTGAGGGGCGTGTGTCAACCGACGTGGGAGTTCAAGTCTCCTCTCTCGCACCAATTTTTACCGTCGAGAACACCGCTTCTATAAGCGGTTTTTCTCGGTAAGCTATCCAAGAAAGATAGAGGGGTCAGTCATATGAGACTGGCCTCTCGCTCTTTTTGTTTTATAACCAGATTCGTTATAATCTCCCAAATTGCCTCATTTTTCGTACAGTTGTGTTACATTCTGACGTAAAGGGGCAATGCCAATGATACGGATTTTGCTTTCCACTCGCCTCGGCGAAAGGCGGTGGACCCAGGCCGATCTTGCCCGCGCGACGGGCATCCGGCCGTCAACGATCAACGATTATTACCACGAGATTGCCGACCGCGTGAACCTGGAACATCTGGATCTCATATGTGAAGCTCTGGACTGCGACCTCTCGGAGCTGATCATTCGGGAGCCGAATGCAGAAGCGCGCGTCAAATCCCGACGTGGCGAAGACCTGGTACATAATCGATAACGTCCCACAAAAAAGGCTCGGGCTTACATCAAGCCCGGGCCTTTTTTGCGTTTATGGGTTATTCCTCACTCTCTGCATTGTCTGCGGAGAACACAATTTGTTCCCCATTTGGCCGAATGATTGCAAGCTTGCTCCCTGTCGCTTCCGCAATCTTGATCACATCATCAAGAGACCAGCGCTCATTGACAAACTTGTTGCTCAGGCTCTGCTTGCTTCCCATACCGAGGATGCCAAGGAAGTCCGCCTGCTTCAGTCCGCTGGCGTCGATCAGGTATCTGATCTTTGCCGAATTGGACATGCAACCACCTCCTACGAAGGATAATACACCGTCTTTCGCTATTAGTCAATAAAAATTTTTTACTTTTTCACGAAAATATTGATTTTTGTATTGACAAGTAAATAATTTTGGTGTACAATGAACACAGAAATTAAGGGAAGGGAGGTGAGAAAAACGGACGAAAAAACGAAAGAGGCCCTGCAAGACCTCTTGAAGATCTTAAGTGATCACCCCGAGTTGGCAGACCGGATCACGATCAC
>JAFUUR010000258.1 GCA_017477695.1 Oscillospiraceae bacterium
GGATGACGGCGGGGGAGGTCATCGCGCTGACGGACGCGCTGCGGCCGAACCAGTACGCGGCGGCGCAGAAGCTGCGCTGGCTGCGCCGTCTGGACGGGCAGATCCTGGCGGAGCTGGAGGAGACGCACGAGCCCGCGGCGCAGGCCGGGGAGCCGAGCCTGCCGGCGGTCTACGACGCGGAGACGGAGCTGCTCGCGCCGTTTCCGTACGACGAGGAGCTCTACACGGCCTATCTGTTCTGCCAGATCGACCTGCACAACGCGGAGATCCAGAAGTACAACCAGTCGCTGACGCTGCTGTCGGCGGCGTGGCGGCAGCTGGCGGACTTTCTGAACCGCCGCCGCAGGCCCCGCGGCGCCGCGCGCTGGCGCTGCTAAGCGGCGTCGGCGTCGGCGTCGGAAGAAGCGCGCTGCACTCCGCTTCCGCGAGGTGTCGCGAAAGCTTCGTACGCCTTGCCGCATTGCCATTCCCGGCCCGGGCTTAAGCGCCTCGGGCCGCCAATGGCGCGGCTGCGGAAATTGCGGCTTCGCTTTTTCCGCCCCCGGCGGCGCGAAGCCGCAATTCTCCCTCCTTCCTCCTTTTCCCCGATGAACCCGCTGCACTGGGCTTCGCCGGGGGCGTCGGAAGAAGCTCGCTGCACTCCGCTTCCGCGAGGCCAAAGGCCCCCTCTTAGAGGGGGCTGGCGCCGAAGGCGACTGGGGGAGTTCTCGATGCAGCACGAGCGAAAGGGGAACGCCTTTCAAGACCCATTTCTTTTTCTGCAGACGCGAGAAAAAGAAACGGTTCTTGGACTCCAAAGAAAAAGCGCTTTGCTGCTTGTCCGAAGCCTGTGCCGCCGCCGGAAGCCACTACCGGATCCAAGCTGCCTGCCCTCTCCTCGCGGCCCCCCTTGCCCCCCACCCACACACTCTACATCACGCACAAAGGAGACCTGTCATGCCAATCTTTCCCACGCTCACGCCGGGGCGGCAGACGCGCGTCGTGACCGACGTGTTCGCCGGCTACGACCACCGGCTGAAGATCCCGGACGGCTGCTTCTACGACACGGAGAACCTGTCCGCCCGGCACTATCCGCTGCTCAGCACGCGCCCGCCGCGCGCGGTGGCTCTGACGCTGCACGCGCCGGGGGGCCTCGTCGAGAAGGACGCGCTCTGCTGGGTGGACGACGGCACCCTCTACGTAAACGGCGCGCCGAGCGCGCTCACGGGCCTGACCCCGGGCGACAAGCAGCTCGTCGGGATGGGCGCGTACCTGCTCGTGTTCCCGGACGGCCGCTGGTGCAGCACGGAGGATCCGTCCGACTGCGGCTCGCTCGCGGCGGATCTGACCGTCGCCGGCGACGTCGAGTACGCCCTCTGCACGGCCGACGGCGACGTGCTGCCGGACCCGAGCGTCGGTCCGGAGGAGCCGGACGCGCCGGAGAACGCCGCCCTCTGGCTGGACACCTCCGGCGGCGCGCGGCGGCTGCTGCAGTGGTCGGCGGCGGCCTCGCTCTGGACGGAGCTCGCCACGGTCTACACGCGCGTGACCCTGCCCTCGATGGGCGAGCTGCCGCGGCAGTTCCGGCAGTTCGACGGCGTGACCGTGAGCGGCACGGGGCTCGACGCGCTCGACGGCGAGAAGATCCTGTACGCTCTGGGCGGCGGCGCCGCGGAGCGCGACTGGTTCGTGCTGGTCGGGCTGCTGGACGCGGGCTTCGTGCAGGAGGGCGGCAGCGTCCGCCTGCAGCGGACGATCCCGCAGATGGACTACGTCTGCCAGTGCCAGAACCGCCTCTGGGGCTGCCGCTACGGCCGCGACGGCGGCGAGACCGTCAACGAGATCTACGCCTCGGCCCTGGGCGATTTCCGCAATTTCCACCAGTTCCTGGGCCTGTCGACCGACTCCTGGGCGGCCTCGGTCGGCTCGGACGGGGAGTTCACCGGCGCGGTGAGCTACCTGGGCCACCCCTGCTTTTTCAAGGAGAACGGCGTGCACGTCGTGACGGTGTCCGCCATCGGCGCACACCGCGTGGACGAGACGGTCTGCCGCGGCGTGCAGCGGGGGAGCGCGCGGTCCCTGCAGGTGGTGGGCGAGAGCCTGTACTACAAGTCGCGCGAGGACGTGTGCGTCTGGCAGGGCGGCTTCCCGCAGTCGGTGAGCGCGGCCCTCGGGGGCGAGGCCTACCGCGAGGCGGCGGCCGGCGCCATCGACGGGCGCTATTATATCTCGATGTGCGACGCGTCGGACCGCTGGCATCTCTTCACCTTCGACACGGAGCGCGGGATCTGGTACCGCGAGGACGACCTGCACGCGCGCTGCTTCGCCGCGGCCGACGGCGAGCTCTACTGTCTCGAGGCGGACACCGGCCGCGTGCTCGCGCTGAAGGGGACGGTGGGCGAGCCGGAGGAGAGCCTGCGCTGGATGGCGGAGAGCGGCATCCTGCACTATCAGACGGCCGACCGCAAGTACGTCTCGCGCTACGCGCTGAGCCTGCGGATGCGCCAGCCGGCGTCGCTGTCGATCTACCTGCGCTACGACTCGGACGGCGACTGGGAGCTGAGCGGGCAGGTGGCGCTGTCCGGCACGGGCACGGTGACGGTGCCGATCCGGCCGCGCCGCTGCGACCATCTGCAGCTGCGGCTGGTGGGCGAGGGCGAGGTGAAGCTCTACGCGATCACCCGCGTCCTCGAGCTCGGCTCGGATATGTGACGTCAGAAGAAGCTCGGGCCGCTCCGCTTCCGCGAGGCGTCGCGAAAGCTGCGCTCTCCTCCCTCCTTCTTCCTTTTCCCCGGCGAACCCGCTTCGCTGGGCTTCGCCGGGGGCCCCGTGGGCTTTTCGCCGGTAGCCGAGCGGCGGCTCGCAGGGTGCGGAACCGGAACTATAGAACCGCTCTGTCCCTGCGCCCAATGCTTCCCCGCAAGGGGAAGCCATCCCCGGGACCGGAACTGCGGCTCCGCCCCACACATCAAATCTCAAAATCTGAAGAGGAACACCATGTACGAATACCCCCCGATCCTGCAGGGCAGCGAGCAGCAGCAGCTCGCCGCGCTGCGCGACTACCTCGTGCGCATGGCCCGCAGCCTGCGCGAGGCCGAGACCGCC
>JAFUUR010000259.1 GCA_017477695.1 Oscillospiraceae bacterium
GACGCAAAGGACTGCGATATAAAACCGTTTGCTTTTCATCGTTGTTCGTCTCCTTTCGACAGATCGGATGCAAGGACAGTTTAGCATATTTGTCCGGGTATAACAAGCCGTTGCACGAATAAAAATTGCGCCCGCGCCCCCGAAACGCGCCCCGGGCGGCGCGGAGAGTCCTTGTGCAAAGCGGCGCGTTGTGCTAATATAGAACAAAAATCGCGGCGAACGGAGAGCGTATGGGCGTGAAGAAGATCCTGAAAAACTGCATATGGATCCTGCCGGCGGGCGTCGTGCTCGGCGTCGTGCTGCTGCTGTTCAGCTTTCTGATCCCCGCCTCCTGCTTTCAGGGACGGCTCGCCGGGGCGGCTGCCGTGCTCGCCCAGGAGGACGTCTACCCGCTGGAGGACTACTCCCGCCGCCAGATGGACAACTATACCGACAGCATCATGCTGCTCGAGGCGGACTATGACGGCCCGGAGAGCCTCTGGGCGAAGGCGATCAACGTCTACCGCGTGGGCCAGAAGGGGCATGGACCGTACAAGGCGGTGGTCGACCAGACCCGCCTCGGCGACGCGGACGCCTACCGCGCCAGCTACGCGCGCTACTGGCACGGCTTTCTCGTCTTCCTCCGTCCCGCCTACGCCATGCTGGGCTATCTCGGTATCCGGCATCTGAACATGCTGCTGCAGTACGCGCTGCTCACGCTGCTGCTGCTCCTGCTCCGGTGGCGCTGCCCGCAGGCCCTGCTGCCGTTCATCCTCACGGTGCTGCTGCTCGCGCCCACGGCGATCACGCGCTCGCTGCAATTTTCGAGCGTGTACTACGTGGTGCTGTTCACGTCCCTGCTCCTGCTGTGGGATCCGGGCGAGCTGCTCGCGGGGGACCGGGCCGCGTATCTCTTCCTGCTCGCGGGCATGGCCACCGTGTACCTCGATCTGCTGACCTATCCCACGGCGTCGCTCACCATACCGCTGACGCTGCTGTGTGCCCGCGAAGCGCGCGGCGCCTGCCCGCCGCGCGAGAGCCTGCGGCGCGTGCTGCTTTGCGCCGCACTGTGGTTCCTCGGCTACGGCTGCATGTGGGCGGGCAAGTGGCTGCTCGCGGCGCTGCTCGGCGGGGGCGATTTCCTCGAGAGCCTGCTGAACGTGATCCGCACCCGCTCCTCCGCCACGAACGGGTATAACGACCACGTGTCCCGTACGCGGGCGCTCTGGGTCAACGTCAAGATGCTGTTCGAGAACCGGCACCTGCTGCTCCTCACGGGCTTCTACGCGGGGGCGGCGCTGCTGCTGCGGCTCAGGGGCCTCGCCCGGCGCGGAGCGGGGGCGGACCGCCGCCTGCTCCTGTTTCTGATCCCGGCGGCGATCGGCCCGTGCTGGCTCCTGCTGCTGAGCAACCATTCCACCATCCACTGCTGGTTCACCTACCGCACGCTGGCGGCGACGGTCTTCAGCCTGTTGACCGCGCTCGGCCTCGCGGCGGAAGCGAGAGGGGAGGAAGAGAAAAATGGATAAGATCGCCGTTTTGATCCCCTGCTACAACGAGGCACAGACGATCGCCAAGGTGGTGGCGGACTTTCGCCGCGCGCTGCCCGAGGCCGTGATCTACGTATACGACAACAACTCCACCGACGGCACCGCGGCCATCGCCACGCAGGCCGGCGCGGTGGTGCGCCGGGAGTTCCGGCAGGGGAAGGGGAACGTCATCCGCCGCATGTTCCGCGAGATCGACGCGGCCTGCTACGTCATGACCGACGGGGACGACACCTATCCCGCCGAGTGCGCGCCCGAGATGGTCGCCAAGGTGCTCGAGCGCCAGTGCGACATGGTGGTGGGCGACCGGCTCAGCTCCACCTACTTCGAGGAGAACAAGCGCCCCTTCCACAATTTCGGCAACCTCCTGGTGCGCGGCAGCATCAACCTGCTGTTCCGCTCCGATATCCGGGACATCATGACGGGCTACCGGGCCTTCAGCTACCAGTTCGTAAAGACTTTTCCCGTCCTCTCGCGCGGCTTTGAGATCGAGACGGAGATGAGCATCCACGCGGTGGAGAAGAACCTCTCCGTGGAGAACGTCATCGTCGACTACCGCGACCGCCCGGCGGGGAGCGAGTCCAAGCTCAACACGTATTCGGACGGCTTCAAGGTCCTGCGCACGATCTGGAAGCTCTTCCGCAGCTACCGCCCGCTCACGTTTTACAGCGTGGTGGCCGCGGTGCTGCTGCTGGCGGCGCTGCTGTTCTTCCTCCCGGTCGCGGCCGAATACGTGCGCACCGGGCTGGTGCCCCGCTTCCCGACGCTGATCGCCTGCGGCTTCGTCGGCGTCGCCGCGATCCAGGCCTTCTTCGCAGGCATGGTGCTCGAGACGATCCAGCGCAAGAACCGGCAGGACTTCGAGCTGGAGCTGATCCACGTGCACGACCGCTTCATGGAACAGACCCGCGGGGAGTGAGCCCGTGTTCACACTTCGTTTACTTGACTTTCGGGGCGCGCTCTGCTAAAGTGATACGAGGATATAGTGGCCCGGGCGGCTGTGGTTCCCACAGGCGCCCGGTTCTCTTTGAAAGGAAAAGATAACATGGATTATAACGTGATCATCGTGGGCGCAGGCCCCGGCGGCATCTTCACCGCGTACGAGCTGATGAAGAACCGGCCCGAGCTGAAGGTGGGCGTGTTCGAGCTGGGGCGCGAGCTGTCCCAACGCAAGTGTCCCATCGACGGGAAGAAGATCAAGTCCTGCGTCAAGTGCCCGGTGTGCAGCATCATGAGCGGCTTCGGCGGCGCGGGCGCCTTCTCCGACGGGAAGTACAACATCACCAACCAGTTCGGCGGCACGCTGTACGAGTACGTCGGCAAGCAGCAGGCCATCGACCTCATGCGCTACGTGGACGAGATCAACCTCAGCCACGGCGGCGAGGGGACGAAGCTCTACTCCACCGCCAACACCCAGATCAAGCGCATGTGCCTGGAAAACGGCCTGCACCTGTTGGACGCGCAGGTGCGCCACCTGGGGACGGATATCAACTACGTGGTCCTCGGCCAGCTCTACGACGAGCTCAAGGACAGGGTGGACTTCCGCTTCAACACGGCGGTCACCACGGTCACCCGCGCGGAGGGCGGTTACGAGGTACATACCGCGGACGGCTCCTACACCTGCGAGAAATGCGTGATCTCCGTCGGCCGCAGCGGCAGCAAGTGGATGGAGGGCGTGTGCGAGAGCATGGAGATCCCCACCAAGTCCAACCGCGTGGACATCGGCGTGCGCGTGGAGCTGCCGGCGGAGGTGTTCGCCCACCTTACCGACGAGCTGTACGAGAGCAAGATCGTCTACCGCACGGAGAAGTTCGAGGACATGGTGCGCACCTTCTGCATGAACCCGCACGGCGTGGTGGTCAACGAGAACACCAACGGCATCGTCACCGTCAACGGGCACAGCTATGAGGACCCGGCCAAGCACACGGAGAACACCAACTTCGCCCTGCTGGTGTCCAAGCATTTCTCCGAGCCCTTTAAGGACTCCAACGGCTACGGCGAGAGCATCGCGCGCCTGTCCAACATGCTGGGCGGCGGCGTGATCGTGCAGCGCTTCGGCGATCTGGTGCGCGGACGGCGCAGCACGGTGGCGCGCGTGCGCGAGAGCTTCGTCACGCCGACCCTCGCCGCGACCCCCGGCGACCTGAGCCTCGTGATCCCCAAGCGCATCCTGGACGGCATCATCGAGATGATCTACGCGCTCGACAAGATCGCCCCGGGCACCGCCAACGACGACACGCTGCTCTACGGCGTGGAGGTCAAGTTCTACAACATGGAGGTCGAGATCGACAAGAACCTCCAGACCAAGAGCGAGGGCCTATACGTGATCGGGGACTGCTCCGGCGTGACGCACTCCCTGTCCCACGCCTCCGCCAGCGGCATCCACGTCGCGCGGCATATCCTGGGCGCGGGCGAATAGAATAGCAAAGGCCGCCTCGGCGGCCTTTTTGCTTGATTTTACAGGCGTTTGCGTGTATAGTAGCTTACAGACTTTTCCGGGAGGCGCTGCATGGCGAAGAAAAAGGGACAAAACTATCTGCACGGCGCGGCCATCCTCACCGCCGGCGTGATCATCATGAAGATCCTCGGCTTCTTCTACAAGATCCCGCTGGGCAACATCCTCGGCGACGAAGGCTACTCCATGTTCATGGGCGCCTACAATATCTATTTCATTTTCTTCACTCTCGCCACCGCGGGCCTGCCCGTGGCTCTGTCGCGCATGGTCGCCGAGGCGGACGCCAACGGCCGCGCCCGGCAGGAGGAGAAGATCTTCCGCGTCGCGCTGATGACCTTTACGGTGATCGGCCTGGTCTTTTTCGCGATCATGTTCTGCTTCCCGCAGTGGCTTGCGGCGGAGTATCTCGAAAACCCGGACGCGGCCCCCAGCGTGCGGGCCATGGCCCCGGCGATCCTGCTGGTGTGTATCGTGTCGGCCTACCGGGGCTACTGTCAGGGCAACGGCAACATGGTGCCCACCACGGTGGACGAGGTGCTGGAGGTGCTGTTCAAGGTCATCTTCGGCCTGGTGCTGGCGGTCGTGTTCATGCGGCGTTACCGCGGCACGCCCATGGCTCTGCCGATGGGTTCGGCCGGGGCGATCTTCGGCGTGTCGATCGGCTCGGCGGTGTCGCTGCTGTACATGATCCTCTATAAGCGGCGGCATTACGATACGCTCGCCGCGCCCTATACCGCGGGCGTCGTCGACCCGAACGACGTGCCGGACGATGACGACCTGGTGGATCCCGCGGGGAAGATCGTGCACGACATCCTCTCCATCGGCATCCCCATCGCCATGGGCGCGTGCATCCTCGCGCTGCTCAACAGCGTGGACTCCAAGCTGTGCATGAACCGCCTGCAGAGCGCCGCGGGCTTCAACTACCAGCAGGCCAAGGTGCTCTACGGCGTCTACGGCAAGGCGCAGACCCTCTTCAATCTGCCCGCCGCGTTCATCACGCCGCTGACCATCTCCATCGTCCCGGCCATCTCCGGCGCCATCGCCCGGCGGGACCGGCGCGAGGCGGGCGTGATCTCGGAGAATTCCATGCGCGTGGCGGCGGCCGTCAGCATCCCGATGGGCGTGGGCCTGTCCGTGCTGGCGGGGCCCATCATGCGCCTGCTCTATCCGGGCAGCCATCTGGCCGGGCCGGGCCTGCTGCGGATCATGGGGATCGCGTCCTTCTTCGTGTGCATCGTGCTGATGGAAAACGCCATCCTCCAGGCCTCCGGCCGCGAAAAGCTCACCATGGTCACGCTCATCACCGGCGGCGTCGTGAAGATCGTGATCAACTGGTTCCTCGTGGCGCAGCGGCCGATCAATATCTACGGCGCGCCCATCGGCACGCTCGTCAGCTACGTGGTCATGGCGGCGATGAACTACGTCTTCATGTGCGTGACGCTCGAGCATCGGCCGCGCCTGCTGCGGGTGTTCACGGGGCCGCTCGTGTCGAGCGCGCTCATGGGCGCCGCGGCCTGGGCGGTGTACGGCGTCACGGCGCGCGCGCTGCACGGCGGCGGCAGGCTGGACGAGATCGCGCAGCTCGGCGCCGCGATCGTGCTGGCGGTGGTCGTTTACGCGGTGGTCGCGATCGTCACGCGCTCGATCACGCGGGAGGATATGCGCCTCATCCCGGGCGGGGAAAAACTGGCGGATCTGCTGCACATGCGATGAAGCCGAAAAAAACCGAAAATTAAGGGAAAAAACCGCAAAAAACTCTTGCTAAAGCCGCCCGTTTGTGGTAGATTTACAGCGTTGCGTTTTCGAGGGAAAAGGGGAGTAATTCCTCCCTTTCCCGGGAAAACTCATCGTAAGCAATCGTTAGGAGGAATACACATGAACAAAGCAGAACTCGTGACTGCAGTCGCAGCGAAGGCCGGCCTGTCCAAGAAGGACAGCGAGAAGGCCATCAACGCCGCTTTCGATACCATCACCGAGACCCTGGCCGCCGGTGAAAAGGTCCAGCTCGTCGGCTTCGGCGTGTTCGAGGCGAAGGAGCGCGGCGCGCGCATCGGCCGCAATCCCCAGACCAAGGAAGAGATCGAGATCCCCGCGTCCCGCGTTGCTTCCTTCAAGGTCGGAAAGGCACTCAAGGAAGCCATTGCCAAGTAAGAGTTCCGTATGATAAAATGACCGCAGGCCCGAGGGCCGGCGGTCATTTTATCATATGCAAGGAGAGAGAATATGCGCTTGGATAAATATCTGAAAGTCTCCCGGCTGATCAAGCGGCGCACCGTGGCGAACGAGGCCTGCGACGGCGAGCGGGTGTCGGTCAACGGGCGGCAGGTCAAGGCCAGCTACCAGGTCAAGGTGGGCGACGTGATCGAGATCGCCTTCGGCCAGCGGACGCTGAAGGTCGAAGTGACGCAGATCAGCGAAACGGCCAACAAGGCCGACGCCCCGGCCATGTACCGGGAGATCGTATAAAGCGAAAAGCAGCGCGGCTAAAAGCCGCGCTGCTTTTCGCTTGCGTTCACAGCTCGCGGATGATCTTATCCGCCACCATGAGGCAGAGCTCCGAAGTGCGTCCCAGGGCGACGCCGAATTCCTCCGCCCCGCCCGCGAGCCCGTCGGACACGGTCTTGATCAGCAGGCAGGGGACGCCGCAGCGGTTGCACGTGAGCACGACGGCGGCGGCCTCCATCTCGCAGATATCCGCGCCGAAGCGCCGGTGCAGCTCGGCCTTGGCCTCCTGCCCGTCGACGAACTTGTCCGCCGAGGCGCAGATCACGCGCTTGAGCTCCGGCGCGATGCGCACGGCCTTTTCTACCAGAGCGGGCGTGGCGGGGAGATACACGTCGGGGTACTCCGCGTACTGCCCGGGCAGGGTGCCGTCGTAGGCGGAGGTGTCAAAGTCGTAGTGCACGACCTTCTCCACCACCACGGTGCGCGTCTGGGCCATCTCCTCGGTGAGACCGCCCACCACGCCGAAGTTGACCACCAGCTCGACCTCGTAGCGGTCGATAAGGAGCTGCGCCGCGGCCGCGGCCGCAAGCGCGCCGGCGCCGGGGTGCACCACGTAGAGGACGTAGCCGGCCAGGGCGTAGGTGTATACCCGCAAGCCGCTGCGCACCGCGGTGCGCGCCGCGCTGCC
>JAFUUR010000260.1 GCA_017477695.1 Oscillospiraceae bacterium
AAAGCGAGATGTGCCAGCGCCGCCAGAATTCGGTAACGCTCTGCGAGATATAGGGATAGTCAAAGTTTTTCAGAAACGTGAAGCCCAGCATCCTGCCGAGGCCGAGGGCCATGTCCGAATAACCGGAGAAGTCAAAATAGATCTGCAGCGTATACGCGCACAGGCCCACCCAGGCGCTGAGCGTCCCGCTCTCGGGGATCATCGCCTCCCACAGGGCGCCGACCTGATTTGCCAGCAGCACCTTCTTGGAAAGGCCGATAATGAAAAGCCCCACGCCCGCCGCGAATTGCCGCACGCTCTCCTGCCGCTCGCCGATCTGGCGCGCCACGTCGCGATAGCGCACGATGGGGCCCGCGATCAGCTGCGGGAACATGGACACGTACGTTCCGAAACGCAGAACGCTCCCGGCGGGCTGCGCATCGTGTCGGTACACGTCGATCGTATAGCTCATGGCCTGGAAGGTGTAAAACGAGATGCCGATCGGCAGGGCGATCTCCGGCGCGCGCAGCCCGGCAAAGAGCGGCACGAGGCGCAGCGTGCGCACGAAAAAGCCTGCGTACTTGAAAAAGCCCAATACGGCGAGGTTCAGCACCACGGAGAGCAGGAGCGCGCCTTTGCCGGATCCTCCCTTGCGCTGCCGCGCGCTGATCGCCGCGCCGCAGACGTAGTTGAGCAGGATGGTGAAGACCATGAGCGCCGTGTAAGCCGGCTCGCCCCAGGCGTAGAAAACCAGACTGACCAGCAGCAGTACGAGATTTCTGCCTTTGCGCGGCACGGCGTAATAGAGCGCCAGCGTCAGCGGCAGGAAGAAAAAGAGAAAAACGTTGCTGGAAAAAACCAAGGCGCAACTCCTTCTATCAGCAAAGCAGAAGCGGCGAAAGCCGCTTCTGCACGTTTTCGGTCATTTGCCGACCGCGTTCTGGAAAATGGAAGCCATCGTCTCCGCCTCCGGGGAAATGAACAGCGCCACCTGTACGCCCTCGCGCAGCACGCGCCCCGCGCTTGCCACGGCGTACAGCTCCGCGGAATAGCTCTCCGTCTCCGCGCACAACTGCTGGATGCGGGACTCCGCCACGCTCTGGATATGCGCCGCCGCGTCCTCGCTCGCCGCTTCGACCAGCCAGATCTCGTCCACCCGCAGGCCCGCCTCGCTGACCATCAGCACGGCCTGCGCGCACTCATCCGCCTCGATGCCGTAATAGCTGCTCATGCGCTTTTCCGAGAGCTGCATCATTTCCGGCAGCTCGACCTGCTTCTGGATCTCGGCGTAGACCGCCTGCATATCGGCGGGCGCCGCCGCCTTGCTCTGACCGCCGCAGCCCGGCAGGCACAGCAGCGCGGCAAGCAGCAGGCACAGGGGCAAAATCTTAACTCGCTTTCCCATATTGAATACTCCTTGGATCGATAGAATAGTTCGCGGGATCCCGCAGGTACTCCGCCCACTGTCTGGCGGCCGTTTCGTTCACGTGTACGTACTTATCGTCGCTGTATTTGAGCGGCAGGGAGTTGCGTTCGTCCTTGAAATAATGCGCGATGTCCACGAAGACGTAGCCGTGCTCCTCGCAGAACTCCCGCAGGCGCTCGTTATACGTATCGATCTTGCCGTTGTTGAGCCCCGTGAGCTGGGAGTCGTAATACATCGGCAGGCAGGACTCGATGAAAAACGTCACGTCCGGGCTCTGTGCGAGGATGCTGTCGATCATCTCCTGCCACAGCTCGATCGTACGGTCGATCCCGCCGTAGAGGGCGATATCGTTCGTGCCCAGCATGGCGAAGACCTTCGTGGCCCCCGTCAGCGGGATGACGTTTTCCGGCTTATAGGGATTGCCCTTATACCAAATATCCACCGCGCCGGAGACCGCGTTGCGCACGGAATAGGAAAACTCGGAGAGGAACAGCGCCCCTCCCAGCGCTCCCGATTTATCGCAGTAGCGCTCCAGGGCGACCGTAACGGAATCGCCCAGGAAGACCGCGTCGTCGAACCATTCATCCGGCAGCGGGCTCATATCCGGCGTGGGCTCCGGTGTGGGCTCCGGCGTTGGTTCTGGCGTTGGCTCGGGCGTCGGCTCGGGTGACGGTTCGGCCGTCTCCTCTGCCGCCGGGACCGTCTCCTCCGCGGTCCGGCCCATCTCCGCGCCGTTCTGCGGCGCGTCCCGCTGTGCCCAGCGCAGCCGGATCACCCAGCAGGCTGCGAGCACCAGCAGCACGAGCACGATCAATTTCAGCTTCTTCATACGGTTCAACCTCATGCTTTGACCCGGCGTCATTGCAGGGGATACGCGGCGAAAAGCTTTCCGGCTTTTCGCCATCAGATAATCATTATAGACAATATACAGTCGAAAAGCAAGCGTTTGCCGCCTGCTTTTCGTGCCGTATTTACTTGCTCTGTGCGTCGAAATAGGCCTGGGCGGCCTCCGCGTCAAGCCGGATCTGGGCGGCAAGCGCCTCCATGCTCCCAAAGCGCACCTCCCCGCGCAGAAAGTGGAAAAACTCCACGCGCACCTGCCGACCGTAGAGATTGCCGGAATAGTTGAGCAGGTGGCTCTCCACGCTCACGCGGTTATCCGTGCCGACCGTCGGGCGCACGCCCACGTTGGTCACGGCGATATAGCTCACGCCGCCCTCCAGATATACCTTCGTCGCGTAAACGCCGTATCTGGGTACGAGCACGCCGTCAGGGAAATACATATTGATGGTGGGCGTACCCAGCTTGGTGCCCAGATGATAGCCGGAATGGACCGTGTCGGCCAGCATGTGCGGATGGCCGAGGAAACGGTTGGCCTGCTCCATGTCGCCCGCGAGAATCAGCTCGCGGATATAGGTGGAGCTGACGATCTTGCCGTCGAGCGTGACCGCTGGGATCACGTCACAGCCGATGCCGTGCTCCGCGCAGTAGACGCTGAGTTTTTCCGGCGTGCCCTCTCCGCGGTATCCGAAGCTGAAATCGTGGCCCACCACGATCCAGCAGATGTTCAGCTCTGCGAGGATCGTATCCAGAAACTCCTGCCACGGCATGCGCATCAGGCGCTGATTGAAGTGCAGCAGGACGACGTTGTCGATCCCGAACTCCCTGCGCACGATGTCCTCACGGCCGATCGCGCTGTTGATCAGCGGGACCTCCTTGCCGAACACGACGGTGTCCGGATGCACGTCGAAGCTCATCACCGAGGGGACGGCCCCCTCCTGCCGTGCGCGCTCCTTGGCACAGTTGAGCAGCGCCGCGTGGCCGAGATGCACGCCGTCAAAAAAGCCGAGAGCGATCGCTCTCTTGATTTCCGCCATTGTCTCTATACCTCGAAAAAACTTTTGATCGTGAGCAGTTCCCCGCCCTGCGCGCGGCAGAGCGCGAGAAACGAGCCGTCCGGCCCGTAGGCCCGGCAGCGGCCTTCCGCCGCCTGCCGCAGCGGGACGGGATTTCCGCAGCGCAGCTTTTTTTCCTGCGCGGCCGTGAGCGTCAGCGCGGGGCAGTCCTCAAAGAGCCGGTCGACCGGCAGGAGCAGCCGCTCCGCCGTCCCCTGCTCCGCCGCCCGCTGCACCTGCTCGATCGTGCAGGCGCCGTCCAGGGAAAAGCTCCCGGAGCGCGTGCGCCGCAGAGCGCTCATACAGGCGCCGCAGCCGAGCCGCCGCCCGATATCGTGGCACAGGGTACGCACGTAGGTGCCCTTGGAGCAGCGAAGCGTAAGCAGGAAGTCATCGCCGTCCCGCCCTGTGAGACGCAGCTCGCTCACGGTGATCCGCCTGGGCGCGCGTTCGATCTCACCGCCGCGGCGGGCGATCTCGTAGAGCTTTTGCCCCTTGACCTTGATCGCCGAATACATGGGCGGGACCTGCTCGATCTCCCCGCAAAACGCCGGCAGCACGGCAAGGAGCTCGTCCTCCGTGACGAGGCGCTCTTCCCCGCCGATGCGCGTGCCGGTGATATCCTGCGTATCGGTGACACAGCCCGGGCGCAGCCGGGCCAGGTATTCTTTCTCCTGCGCCTCTGCAAACGAGGCCGCCCGGGTCGCGCGGCCCACGAGCACGACCAGGAGCCCGGTCGCCAGGGGGTCGAGCGTACCGGCGTGCCCGATCCGCTTTTCGCGCAGGATACCGCGCAGCTTTGCGACCACGTCGCTGCTGGTCCAGCCCTCGGGTTTGTCGATCAGCAGGATCCCCGTCATCGGTAGACCTCGTCGATGACCGCGAGGAGCATCTCCTTCGCCTTCTCGGGCGGGCACTGGATGGTACAGCCCGCAGCCATGTCGTGGCCGCCGCCGCCGAACGCCGCGCAGATCTCGCTGCTGCTGACCCCCGGCACGGAACGCACGGAGATCTTGCTGCCGCCGTCCGCGAGCTCGCGGATGGTCACGTTGATATCGCAGTCCTCCACCCGACCGGAGAGGCCGGCGAGATCGTCACAATCGTCCTCCGTGGCGCCGGCCGCGTCCATCATCGCGCGGGTCACCGTCGCCACGACGACCTTTCCGCCGCGGTAAAAGCCCATGCCGGAATAGATCATCCCCTCCAGCATGATCCGCGCGGCGGACGCCTTGCGGAAAAACGCCTGCGTGACGGCGTAACCGTCCGCGCCGAGGCGCAGCAGCTCCGCCCCCGCGCCGAGCGTCTGGTAAGAGGTGTTGGCGTACTGGAAGCAGCCGGTGTCGGTCGTGACGGCCACGTACAGCATCGTCGCCTCTTCCGGCGTCACGTCCCCGCACAGGGATTTGATCAGATCCAGCACGATCTCCCCGCAGGAGGATTTCTCCGCACGGATGAGCTCCTGCCCGGCAAAGTGCGTGTTGGTCGGGTGGTGGTCGATGCACAGCTCCACCTTCCCCGCAAAGCCGCGGGGAAACAGATTTTCCGTCGCCACGTCCACCGACACGATGCAGTCCGGCACGCAGCCGGCCGGCGCGAAATACGGCTCGGCATAGGGCAGCATCTTCCGGATCACGTCCGGATTGGGATAAAGGTACGCCTCTTTTCCGAGGCGGCGCAGCGCGCTGCACAGCGCCGACGCGCTGCAGACGGTGTCGCCGTCCGGGTTTTTATGGGTCAGGAGCAGGAAACGATCCCGCTGGCGCAGGTAATTGGCGCACTCCCGGTAGTTCATACCCTCACTCCTCCGTACCGTCGATGTTCAGGGAGTTGATGAGCTCGTTGATCTGCGCGCCGTATTCGATGCTGTGATCCAGCTCGAACACCAGCTCCGGCGTATAACGCAGCGAGAGCGAATTGGCAAGCTCCCGGCGGAGCCAGCCGGACGCGGACTTGAGCCCTTTCTTGAATTCCTTTTCATTTTCCAGCCCGAGCACGGACAGCCACACCTTCGCGTAGCGCAGGTCGCCCGTGGTCTCCACACGGGTCACGCTGATCATTCCCTGCTGCACGCGGGGATCCTTGATGTTACGAAGGTGCGCGGAAAGCACGCGCTGGATATCGTCGTTGGTTCTTGCCAGTTTGTTGGATGGCATGACTTTCACCTCGATCTTTCGCTCGAAACGATGCGGGCACCCGTATCGGGCACCCGCACGCGTTGCCTTTAGTCCGTGATCTGCTCCATCACGAAGCATTCGATCACGTCGCCGACCTTGATGTCGTTGAATTTTTCTACCTGCATGCCGCATTCGTAGCCGCTGGCCACTTCCCTGACGTCGTCCTTGAAGCGGCGGAGAGAGGCCAGACTGCCCTCGTGGATGACGATGTTGTCCCGCAGCACGCGCACCTCACAACCGCGCTGGATCTTGCCGTCGGTGCAGTAGCAGCCGCAGACGGTGCCCACCTTGGAGACCTTGTAAGTCTCGCGGACCTCCGCGTGGCCGATGACCGCCTCGCGGAACTTGGGTGCGAGCATGCCCTTCATGGCCGCCTCGATCTCGTTGATGCAGTCGTAGATGACACGGTACATCCGCATATCCACGTTGCTGCGCACGGCGCTGTCGCGCGCGGCATTGTCCGGCCGGACGTTGAAGCCCACGATGATCGCCCCGGAGGTCGCCGCGAGCATCACGTCCGATTCGTTGATCGCGCCGACCGCGCTGTGGATGACCTTGACGCGGACCTCGTCGTTGGAGATCTTCTCCAGCGAAGTCTTGACCGCCTCGGCCGAGCCCTGGACGTCCGCCTTCACGATCAGGTTCAGGGTCTTCATCTCACCGGCCTGGATCTGGTTGAACAGATCCTCCAGGCTGACCTTCTTCGTGCCGGGCATGGCGTTCTTGCTCTGCTGGATGCGCCGCTCCTCGGCGAGCTCTCTCGCCATGCGCTCATCCGCGACGGCGTTGAAGACGTCGCCCGCGCTCGGGACCTCGTTGAGACCGGAGATCTCCACCGGAGTGGAGGGGCCCGCCTCGGTCACGCGCTGGCCCTTGTCGTTGATCATCGTGCGCACGCGGCCCACCGCGGTGCCAGCGATGATGATATCGCCCAGCTTCAGCGTACCGTTCTGCACGAGGACCGTCATGATCGGGCCGCGGCCCTTGTCCAGGCGCGCCTCGATCACGGTGCCCCTGGCGGCGCGGTTCGGGTTGGCCTTGAGCTCCTGCACCTCGGCCAGGAGGACGAGGTTTTCCAGCAGGCTCTCGATGCCCATGCCGGTCTTGGCGGAGATGGGGCACACGATGGTCTCACCGCCCCATTCCTCGGCCACCAGATCGTACTCGGTGAGCTGCTGCTTGATCCGCTCAGGATTGGCGCCGACCGTGTCCATCTTGTTGATGGCCACGACGACGGGGATATTCGCCGCCTTCGCGTGGTTGATGCTCTCGATCGTCTGCGGCATGATGCCGTCGTCCGCCGCGACGACGAGGATCGCGATATCCGTCACCATGGCACCGCGGGCGCGCATGGAGGTAAAGGCCTCGTGGCCCGGGGTGTCCAGGAAGGTGATGGGGCTGCCGTTGATCTCAACGGTGTACGCGCCGATGTGCTGCGTGATGCCGCCGGCTTCGCCGGAGACGACGTTCGCGTGGCGGATGTAGTCGAGCAGGGAGGTCTTGCCGTGGTCGACGTGGCCCATGACCACTACGACCGGAGCGCGCGGCTGCAGATCCTCTTCCTTGTCCTCATGGTCGTCGATCAGCCGCTCCTCAACGGTGACGATGACCTCCTTCTCGACCTTGCAGCCGAGCTCCATGGCGACCAGGGCGGCGGTATCGTAATCGATGATCTCAGAGACGGAGGCGAAGACGCCCATCTTGAAGAGCTGCTTGATGACCTCGCTCGCGCTCTTCTTCATGCGGGAAGCGAGCTCGCCCACGCTGATCTCATCCGGGATCTCCACCTTGACCTGCTGCTTGCGCGCGATCTCGAGCTGGAGGCGGTTCATCTTGTCCCGCTCCTCCTGGCGGCGCTTGGCAGAGGGGCTCTGCGGGCGCTGCTTGGATTTGCTGGTGATCTTCTCCTTATTGCCGCGGCGCATGGTGCTGGTGTTGGCCTTCGTACCGGCCAGGTTCTCGAACTTCTCGTTGTATTTCTCGATGTTGACCGCAGCGCCGCCGCGGGTATCCACCACGCGCTTTTCGGCGACCTTGCGCGGAACGAAGGGCTTATCCTTCTTCTCCGCCTTCGGCTGCTCCGCGGGCGCCGCCTGGCGCTGCGCGGGCTGCTGCGCCGCAGCGGGCTTGCCGCCCGGCTGCTGGGACGCCTTCGCGTCCGCCTTCGCACTCTGCTGCTTCTGCGCAGGCTGCGGCGCCGGGGCGTTCTTGAAGATCGCCTCCAAGCTCTCCGCCTGATTGTGCTGCGTCATGTATTCGAAGATAACGTCCAGCTCATGATTCTCCAAAACCTGCATGTGGTTCTTCGGAGGGGCGATATAGTCGGTGAGTATCTGGGATATCACCTTGGAAGTCACGTTGAAATCCTTCGCCACCTCGTGAACTCTGTATTTGATCATGCTCATACGTCAGTCCTCCTTTTTCCGATCCTCTTGCTGCTGTCGTTTGCCCCTCGCCTGCGGCGCTTCATCCTCTCGTACCGGGCCGCCGTCTCCTCCGCGGCCACGCCGTAGGCCTCCGGCCACTGGGCAGCCAGCAGCCGCATCAGCGCGTCGGCAAAGCCCATGTCCGTGACGGCCGCCATCGAGCAGCCGCCCACGCCCACGTGGGCCGACACCTCCTCCTTGGTGAAGGGCAGCTCCACGATCGGGAAGCTGCGCCCTGCCGCGAAGGACGAGGCGCGCTTTCGCGCGTTGTCCGAAGCGTCCGCCGCCAGGAGCAGCAGGCGCGTCTTTCCACTCTGTACCGCGGCGGCCGTATTCGTCTCCCCGATGGAGATCGCGTTTGCCCGCCGCATCAGGCCAAGCAGCTTGAGCGTTTTTTCCCTCACTCGCCGGCCTCCATTTCCTCATGCAGTTTTTCGTAAACCTCTTCCGGGATCTGCGCCGAAAAGGCCCGCTCCAGGGCCCTGGCTTTGATCGCCTTCTTCAGGCAGTCCGCGTTGGGGCACACGTACGCGCCCCGACCGTTGGCCTTTCCTCTGAAATCCAGGCTGATCTGCCCCTCCGGCGAACGGACCACGCGGATCAGCTCACGCTTGGGCTTCATCTCGCGGCAGCCAAGGCACTGCCGCATCGGGATCTTTTTCTGCACGTTGGCCGCCTCCTTTTCTCTTAGATGCTCAAGATTCGCTCTCAGGCTTGATGTCGATCTTATAGCCGGTCAGCTTGGCCGCCAGGCGGGCGTTCTGCCCCTCCTTGCCGATGGCCAGGGAGAGCTGGGAATCCGGCACGACGACGCGGCAGCTCTTCCCGTCCTCCAGCATGGTGACGCTGATCACCTCGGAGGGAGAGAGCGCGGCCGCGATATACTCCTCGGGGTACTCGCTGTAATTGACGATGTCGATCTTTTCGCCGCCCAGCTCGTTGACGATGCTGGCGACGCGGCCGCCTCTGGGCCCGACGCAGGCGCCGATGGGGTCGACGTTTGGGTCGGAGGACCAGACGGCCATCTTCGTGCGGCTGCCGGCCTCGCGGGCGATGGACTTGATCTCCACCGTGCCGTCGTAGATCTCCGGCACCTCCAGCTCGAACAGGCGCTTGACGAGGCCGGGATGCGTCCGGCTGATGAGCACCTGCGGGCCGCGGGCGGAATTGCGCACCTCGACCACGTAGACCTTGATGCGGTCGCCCTCCATGAGCTCCTCCGTCTTGATGCGCTCGTTGGGGGCGAGCATGGCCTCGGTGAACTCGCTGTTGGAGCTGATGCGGATGGAGACGCTGCCGTTGCGCGGTTCGACGTGTGATACGACGCCTGTCAGGATCTCATGCTCCTTGGAGGTGAACTCCTCATAGATGATGCCACGCTCCGCCTCGCGGATTCCCTGGATGATGACCTGCTTGGCCGACTGGGCGGCGATGCGCCCGAACTTCGTCGTATCCACCGGAACAGCCAGGACTTCGCCGAGCTTGGATCGGCGGCTGATCTTCTTCGCGGCCTCGAGGATGATCTCATGACTGGGATCCTCCACCTGCTCGACCACCGTCTTATTGACGTGCATCTCGATGCGCTTCTTCTCCTCGTCCAGCACGATCTCCACGTTGTCCTCACACTCGGGATAATCCTTGCGGAAGGCGGTCAGCATCGCCTGCTTGATCTTATCGTACATGTACGCCCGGGGGATCCCCTTTTCTTTTTCGATCATCTCGACGGCGTCAAAAAATTCAGCGTTCATTTTCAGTCTCCATTCTGTATTCTGTATGCGGCTTTCTATAAGAAATCGGTTATATGCTCACGTGCAGCCGGACCTGCGCGACCTGGCCCGCCGCGAATTGCCGGGTCTTCCCGGCCTCCTCAACGGCGACGGCGCCGTTATCATACCCGGCGAGCACGCCCACGAAGGATTTGCGCCCCTCGAGCGGCTGGTAAAGCTTAACCTCCACCTCGCTGCCCATGAACTGCGCAAAATCCGACGGGCGCTTGAGCTCCCGCTCCGCGCCGGCGGAGCCGACCTCAAAGACGTAGCTGTCCGCGATGGGATCCGCCTCGTCGAGCATGGGGTCGAGCCTGCGGCTGATACGCTCACAGTCGTCGATTCCTACGCCGCCCTCCTTGTCGATAAACACCCGCAGATACCAGGTGCCCGCCTCGCGGACGTACTCCACGTTCCACAAGGAGCAGCCCTCCTCTTCCACCACGGGCTTCGCCATGGCAAAGACCTGCTCTGTGATCTTGCTCATATTCTTTCACCTTCTCGTATCGGCATGCGCCCCTTGGCAGGGCAAAAGTCTCGCAAAAAAGAGTGGGCCGCAACCCACTCTGACTAAAACCTTGATCCTTACTGTGATACTATACCACCATCCCGCGCACTTTGCAAGCACTTTTTGCGAAACGCCGGCCAAATTTACGGCGGCGCTGACCGCGCCGCCACAAAACGCTCTCAATACCGGAAATCGGGCACATAATGTGCGTAGAACTCCTCGTAGCAGAGGCCGTTTTCCATGATGAACTTCGCCGCATCCACGCCCACGTAGCGGTAGTGCCAGGGCTCATCCCAGCCGGTCAGCAGGAGCTTGCGCGTGGGATAGCGCTTGATGAAGCCGTAATTGGCGCAGATACTGTCGAGATACTCGAAAAACGCCTGGCTCATGTTCTCGTAGATCAGCTTGGTATAGGCGCGGTCCATCAGATCCACTGCGAGGCCGAGCTGGTGCTCGCTGCCGCCGGGGAACGCCGTGATGGTCTTCGCCTCCTCGACCGCCTCCTGATAGCGCGGGTCCATGTAATCCGTCACGCCCATGCCGAGCGCGATCTGGCTGGCCTTGCCGTTGAAGATCTTCTCCTGATAGGAGTAGGAGCGGTAGGCGCCGGCGACGTAAACGTTGAAGCCGTGATCCTGCATATCCGCGATCATCGCGTCCAGATAGGGCATCGCGGCGGTGCTGAACATCATGTACGAAGTGGTGCTGATAAGATCCACGTCCGGTGCATAGCGCGGTGAGAGGAGATTGTCGTTATTGACCATGGAGTACTGGCTGAGCGTGATGTCGATCTGCGGCCAGATATCCTCCGTGGGCTCCGGCGTCTCAAAAACGTTCGGGTCCAGGAACGAGACGCTGTCGCTGCTGACGTAGGCGCCGTCCGCCCCGCCGAAGATCACGTCCGTTCTGTTTTCTATACGGGAGATCACGATCGTGTACAGCACCAGGCACAGCCCCGCCATGCACAGCAGCCACAGTACGCGTCTTCCTTTCATCTGCGCTCACCTACCGATCTTGTGGTATTATAGCACGCTTCGCGCCCGAGTTCAATACCCGCGCGTCACAGGGGATTGGCCTCCTCCCCCAACGCGGCGCGCAGCTTCTCCAGCGCGCGCTTTTCGATGCGCGAGACGTACGAGCGGCTGATGCCGCACAGCGCCGCGGTCTCCCGCTGCGTGCGCGGCGTGCGGCCGTCCAGACCGTAGCGCAGGGTGATGATGCGCGCCTCGCGCTCGCTGAGGACCGCAGCGATACAGCCGCGCAGCCGGGCGCAGACCTCGGCGCTGCCGAGCCGCTCGGCGATATCGTCCTCCTGCGCGACGACGTCCATCACCGAAAGGCCGCCGTCGCCTTCGTTGTCCAGCGCCTCGGAGAGGCTCACGTCCCCGGCGCTTTTGCGCTGGCTGCGGAAGTGCATCAGGATCTCGTTTTCGATGCAGCGCGAGGCGTAGGTGGCGAGCCGAACGCCCTTGTCGGCTTTATAGGTATTGACGCCCTTTATGAGTCCTACCGTGCCGATGGAGATCAGATCGTCCACGTCGTCTGCCTGGGCGTAGTATTTTTTCACGATGTGCGCGACGAGGCGCAGATTGTGCTCCACGAGCTCATTGCGCGCCTGCACGTCCCCCGCCGCCCAGCGCGCCAGGCACGCGTCCTCCTCCTGCCGACTCAGCGGTTTGGGGAAGGAGTCTCCCGGCGCGATGCGCAGCATGAGCAGCAAGCTGTTCATCAGCAGGATAAAAGCAGTCTCCAGCATTGGATCACCCCGTGCTATCCTATGCTGCGAGCGGCGGCGCACATTCTCCCAGCCGCGCCTTTATTCGCGTATTGACGCGCGTGACGGTTCTTCGTATAATGTATTACATCCCCGCTTGCAAGAAACCGTACCCGCTCGTGAGGTGCATCGTGGACAGAAAGATCGAACTGAACGGACGCCCGCTCCGCTATCGGCTGAAGCGCGGCGGTGCCGAGGCCCCCTCGTTCTCCGTCGGGCAGGACGGCACGCTGACTGTGACCGCCCCGAGAGGCCTCAGCCGGACGGCGCTGGACGCCTGGCTGAAGGGCCGGGAGCAAGAGATCCTGGACGCGCTGCTGCTCTGCGCCACCGCCCGGCCGGATGCCGGGCCGGCCGCGCCGCAGGCCGCCGAAAAGCGGCAGAGCCTCGGCACGCGGGACTGGGTCCTGCTCGTCTGCAGCGCCCTGCTGCTCGGCGTGATCGTGCTGTGCGTCTTCCTGCTGCACCGCCAGCTCGTCTACGCGCCGGAGGTGACGCTGACGCCGGTTGCGGCGTCCGGCCTTTCCGCCGAGGTCACACCGACGCCGAGGCCCTCGCCGCGCCCGTCCTACGTGCCGGAGGTCACCGCAACGCCGCCGCCCGCGGAGATCGCGGCGGACGTTCCCGCGGAGGATCCGGAGCCCGCGCCGCCGGAGGAGCCGGCCGCGCCCGTGATCTGGCCCGGTGGCTACTACCTGAAGGTGAACGTGAAGGCCAACACCGTCACGGTCTACATGTGCGACGATAACGATGAGTACACGCTCCCCGTCCGGGCCATGGTCTGCTCGACGGGTTCAGCCACGCCCCGCTCCGGCCTTTACGCGCTGGGCTGGCGGCAGACCTGGCAGACGCTGTTTGGCAACGTCTACGGCCAGTACGTGACGCAGATCACCGGGAACATCCTGTTCCACTCTGTGCCGTATACCAGCTTCGGCGACAAGGGTTCGCTCGAGTACTGGGAGTTTGACAAGCTCGGCACGAGCTGCTCCGCGGGCTGCGTGCGCCTGCAAGTGAAGGACGCGAAGTGGGTCTATAACAACCGCGACAGCATCGTGGCGGTGGAGTTCTACAGTTCCTCCGACCCCGGCCCGCTCGGCAAGCCCTCTGCGCCGAAGATCTCCGACAACAAGCGCTGCCGCGGCTGGGATCCGAGCGACCCGGACCCGTCCAACCCCTGGAACCGGGAGCCGACCCCGACGCCGGAGCTCACCCCCGAACCGTCGCCGGAAGAGACGCCCGTCCCCTCCGAGGAGCCGGAGGTCTCTCCGGAGCCGAGTGAGGAGCCCACGCCCGAGCCGACGGACACGCTCCTGCCGGATCCCACGGAGCCGCCGGAGCCATCGCCGGAGCCCAGTCCGGACCCGACGCCGGAGCCGGAGGTCTCTCCGGAGCCGTCACCGGAGCCCAGTCCGACGCCGACGCCATCGCCGGAGCCCACACCGGGGCCGAGTCAGGAAGAGGATCCGCCGGATGGATGAAGAGAAAAGAGCACGGACGCGTCCTGCGTCCGTGCTTTTCTTCGTTTTTTACGAGATCGCCTTTTCCTCGAGGCGCTCCCGTGCGACGGCGAGCATCAGCTTGATGCGGTTTTCCTGGTTGACCTTGGTGGCGCTCGGGTCGTAGTCGATGGGGGTGATGTTGGCCGTGGGATATTCCGCGCGGATCTTGCCCACCATGCCCTTGCCCACGATGTGATTGGGCAGGCAGCCGAAGGGCTGCGCGCAGACGATGTTCTCATACCCGCTCTGCACGAGTTCGATCATCTCCGCCGTCAGCAGCCAGCCCTCGCCCATCTTGGCACCCAGCCCGATGATGCCCTCCGGCAGACCGATCAGTTCCTTGAAGCGTGCGGGCGCGTGGAAGCCGCCCGCCCGCAGCGCCTCGCCCATCGACGCCTCGACGCCGTCCATCCATTTAAGCAGCAGCTCGGGTGCGAATTCCTCCCAGGCCTTGCCGCCGTAGAGCCGCTTGGTCTCGGACATGTTGAACACGCAGTACTGGCAGAAGCCCATTAGGCCCGGAACGTTGACCTCGCATCCCTCGCCCGCGAGGAACTCCTCCAGGCTGTTGTTGCCGAGTGGAGAATACTTCACGTAGATCTCCCCCACGATGCCCACCTTGACCTTGGGCACGCGCGTCACCGGGATGGCGGCGAAGTCCCGCACGATCTCGGGGAAGGTGCGCTTCATCTCGCGCGCGGAAATGCCCTGGTTCCGGGCAAAGCGCCGCCCGATCTCCTCGATCCAGCGGTCCGCCGCGGCGTCGGCCCTCCCCTTCTCGTCCTCGTAGGGCGCGATCTGGTTGCGCAGCGTCATGAGCAGGTCGCCGTAGAAGATGCCGGCTGCGAGGCGCCGCAGCACCGGCAGCGTCATCTGGAAGCCGCTGTCCTTCTCCAGGCCGGAGAAGTTCAGCGAGGCGACGGGGATCTGCGGGTAGCCCGCCTTGAAGAGAGCCTTGCGCAGCAGGTGGATATAATTGGATGCGCGGCAGCCGCCGCCCGTCTGCGTGATGAGCAAGGCCGTGTGGTCGAGATCGTACTGCCCGCTGCCGAGCGCGTCGAGAAACTGGCCGATGACCAGCAGCGCGGGATAGCAGGTGTCGTTATGCACGTATTTGAGCCCGAGCTGCGCCACCTGGCTGCCACAGTTGCCCAGCACCTCCACGTGATAGCCTGCCTGCTCCAGCACGGTCTTCATCAAGCGAAAGTGCAGCACCGCCATATTGGGGATCAATATGGTGTGGGTCTGCTTCATTTCCTTTGTGAAACGGGGATACTGTCCCGGATCGAAATCAGGCATAGGCCGCCTCCTTTTCCGCCGGGCCGGCCTGCAGCCGGTCCTGTTCCTCCAGCGCCGCCAGCAGGCTGCGCAGACGGATGTTCACCGCGCCGAGATTTGTGATCTCGTCGATCTTGATCTGCGTGTAGAGCTTGCTGCCGCGCTGCAGGATCTCGCGCGTCTCGTCGGTCGTGATCGCGTCCAGCCCGCAGCCGAAGCTGACGAGCTGCACCAGATCCATGTCCCGCTGCTGCGTGCACAGACGCGCCGCCGCGTACAGGCGGGAATGGTAGGTCCATTGATTGAGCACCGACGTGGGAAACTTGTGCTCCAGCCAGCTCACGCTGTCCTCGCTGACGACGGCCGCGCCGTAGCGGGCGATCAGCGAGTCGATTCCGTGGTTGATCTCCGGGTCGACGTGGTACGGCCGCCCTGCCAGGACGATGATGCGCCGCCCTTCCCGCCGGGCCCGCGCGATGATCTCACCGCCGCGCTGCCGGAGCAGGCGCATATGCCGCTCGTACTCCGCGTAAGCGGCGTCCGCCGCGCGGCTGACCGCCGCACGGTCGATCCCGTCGAAATACTGCGCGAGGATCTTCGTCATGTGCTTTACGAAATCCGCCGGGCGGTGGATGCCGATATAGTCGTAGATGAACTTCTTTCCGTCCAGCTCCGGGCAGTTGCCCGCGATGACCTCCGGATAGTAAGCCACGACCGGGCAGTTATAGTGGTTATCGCCGAGCTGCTCGTCGATGTTGTAGGTCAGGCAGGGATAGAAGATGGCGTCCAGCTCCATCTCGCTCAGGGCCTTGATATGGCCGTGCGCGAGCTTGGCCGGGAAACAGGCCGTGTCGCTCGGGATGGTGGCCTGCCCCTCGAGGTAGAGCTTGCGCGAGGAGACCGGACTTGTCACCACGGAGAAGCCGAGACTCGTGAAAAAGCTGTGCCAGAACGGCAGGAGCTCGTACATATTGAGGCAGAGCGGGATGCCGATCCGCCCGCGCGGCCCGTCCGTCGGGCCGTACTGCGCCAGCAGCTCCCGCTTGTACGCGTAGAGGTTCAGACTGTCGTCGGTCGCTTTGCCGGTGACGGGCTTCTCGCAGCGGTTGCCGGAGACGAAGCGCGCACCGTCGGCAAAGGTGTTGACGGTCAGCTGGCAGTGGTTGGTGCAGCCGCCGCACTGCATGCTGCGCACCTTCTGCGAGAAATTCTCGAGCTGCGTGAGATCCAGCAGGCTGCTGTGCCGGCCCTCCTGCGTGACCTGCAGACCATGCAGCGCCGCGCCGTAGGCGCCCATGAGCCCCGCGATATCCGGCCGGATGACCTCGACGCCCATCTCCTTTTCAAAGGCGCGCAGCACCGCTTCGTTATAAAACGTGCCGCCCTGGACGACGATGTTCCGCCCCAGCTCCTCCGGCCCGGAGGCGCGGATCACCTTATACAGGGCGTTCTTGACCACGCTGATGGACAGGCCCGCCGAGATATTCTCGACCGAGGCCCCATCCTTCTGCGCCTGCTTGACGCTCGAATTCATGAACACGGTGCAGCGGCTGCCCAGATCGACCGGCCGGTCGGCAAAGAGGCCGAGCGCCGTGAAATCCTTCACGTCATAATCCAGGGCCTGGGCAAAGGTCTGCAGAAAGCTGCCGCAGCCGGAGGAGCAGGCCTCGTTGAGGAAGATGTTGCTGATCGCCCCATCCTCGATCTTGAAGCACTTCATGTCCTGCCCGCCGATGTCGATGATGAAATCGACCTCCGGCATGAACGCCTTGGCCGCCGTGAAATGCGCCACGGTCTCCACCAGGCCGTAGTCCGCGTGGAATGCGTTCTTTACGAGCTCCTCGCCGTAGCCGGTCGTGGTGGCGCTGGCTACCTGCAGGCCTGGGTGCTCCCGGTAGAGCTTGATGAGCTGCTCGCGGATCAGCGGCAGCGGGTTTCCCAGATTGGGCTGATAGTTCGTATAGAGGATGCGCGCGTCCCCGTCGACGACCACCAGCTTCACCGTGGTGGAGCCGGAGTCGATGCCGATATGTACCGGGCCGCAGTCGTCCGTAAAGGGGTGCGTGGGGACGCTCGCCCGCGCGTGGCGCGCGCGGAAGGCCGCGAGCTCCTCCGCGTCGCGGAAAAGGGGCGGCTCGCTGGCGTAGGTGGCCGTCTCACTGTAGCGCTTCAGGCGCTCCGCCACGTCAAGCGGGTCAAAGGCGGTATCCGAATAAAAGGCCGCGCCCATGCCCACGTAATACAGGCTATTTTCCGGGCAGAGGCCCGTTACGCCGAGCGACTCGTCAAAGCTCTGCCGCAGCACGTCGGAAAACGTGAGAGGCCCGCCGAGATACAGCACCTTCCCGCGGATCGGCCGCCCCTGCGCGAGACCGGCGATCGTCTGGTTCACGACCGCCTTATAAATGCTCGCGGCGACGTCCCCGATCTGCGCGCCCTGATTGATCAGCGGCTGCACGTCGCTCTTGGCGAACACGCCGCAGCGGCTGGCGATGGTATAGATGCGCTCGGCGCTGCGCGCGGCGACGTTCATCTCATCCGCGCCCATCTTCAAAAGCGTCGCCATCTGATCGATGAAGGCGCCCGTCCCGCCGGCGCAGCTGCCGTTCATGCGCACCTCGAGGCCGTTCGTGAGGAAGAGGATCTTCGCGTCTTCTCCGCCCAGCTCGATCACACAGTCCGTCCCCGGCTGGAGGCGGTTGACCGCCACGCGCGTGGCAAAGACCTCCTGTACGAAGGGCACGCCGCAGCTTTTGGCAAGGCCCATACCCGCAGAGCCGGAGATCGACAGCAGCACGGACCGCCCGTGCAGGAAATCCGCCGCCATCTTGCGCAGGATCTCCTCCGCTTTCTCAACGATATGACTGTAATGCCGCTCGTAGCTGGTGTAGATCAGCCGATCCTCCTCATCAAGGACCACGCTCTTGATGGTCGTCGAGCCGATATCCAGTCCTGCTTTCCACATGGCGCCGCTGCTCCTTTGCCCTTGAGATGCTGTTTCGCCCGCCGATCCCCCACAGGATCTGCGCGGATTGAATATTATAACCTATTGGTTTTAACAAATCAATTTCTTCGACGGCATTCTTTCAAAAATTTTAACAGTTTTTTTACATTGTGCAAAACCGGCGGAGGGATCCACTCCTCCACCGGTCCGCTTATTTGCGCACGCGCGCCTCTTACCCGCCGTATTCCCGCTGCGTTTCGCTCTTGAGGATCGCGCGCAGGACGTTCGCGCAGCAGCGCGCCAGGTCCGTCTCCGGGATCCTGCCCCGGCGCACGGCGCGGCGGATCTCCGCCTTCGCGCCCGCGCCGCCGGGCATGATGAGGTCGTTGCCCGCCTGCATGGCGAGCGCCGCATCCGCGCGGCCCCGGCCCGTGGAGAACCAGTCGGTCATCACAACGCCGTCGAAGCCCCATTCACAGCGCAGCAGCTTCGTGCACAGGTCGTGACTGTTGGCGGTGTAGACGCCGTTGAGCCGGTTGTACGAGGTCATGATCGCCTTCGCGCCGCCCTCGCGTACCGCGATGGCAAAGCCCCGCAGATAGATCTCGCGCAGCGCCCGCTCGCCGACGTTGCTCGAGACGCCGTTGCGGTTCTCCTCCTGGTTGTTGCAGGCGAGGTGCTTGACGGTCGCATAATAGCCCTCCTCCTGCTGCACGCCCCGGGTGATGGCGGCGGCCATGCGCCCCGTCAGCAGCGGGTCCTCCGAGAAGTACTCGAAGTTGCGCCCGCAGAGCGGGTTGCGGTGGATATTCACGGCCGGCGCGAGCCAGAAGGTACAGCCGTATTCCTTCATCTCCCCGAAGATCGCCTTGCCCACCTCGTACAGCAGCTCCTCGTTCCAGGTCTGGGCGAGCATCGTCGCCACCGGGAAGGCCGTGCAGAACTGATACAGGGGGGTACCCTTCTCCGGGTCGCCCAGCATGGGCTTTTTGATAAATTCCGGCAGCATCTCCAGCACGGAGAGCGATAGCTGCAGAGGCTTGATCTCTCCCTTCCGCCCCTGGACGGAACGGCTCTGGATGCGCAGGCCCGCCGGGCCGTCGCAGAGGGCGACGTTTACAAGGCCCTTGTCCCAGAGCGCGGAGGTGGTGTTGCCGACGGAGCCCGGCAGATCGAAGCGATTCCTGCCGAACATCCCGGCGCCCACGACGGCCTCCGCCCTCTCGCGCAGGGACAGCTTCCCCAGAAATGCGCGCACGCGCGGCTCGGTGCAGACCTCCGGCGTATCATAGCGGCATTGCAGTGTCTCGAAGCTCTCCGCCCGCAGCGGGATGTGTGGGAGTTCCGCAGTGTCCTCAAAGGGATAGGGCGCGGCCTTCAGCTCCGTCATGGGACGGTTGAGCGGGCAGACGTGCGCGTGCTGCGAGACGATCACCTCCCGCTCCAGGCTGAGCACCGCGGCCGCACGCGTGTCCCGGGAGGAATTGCCCAGGCGGAGGATATACGCGCCCGGCTCGAGCACGAAGCTCGCGCGCGCCTCGTCGTAGCTTGCAAGACTTCGCGCGTCGAAGCGCAGCGTGAGGCTCTCCGCCTCACCTGGGGCGAGCAGCCCCGTCTTGCCGTAGGCCGCGAGCCGCTGATACTCCTTGTGCAGCGCCCCGTTGGGCGCGCTGACGTAGAGCTGCAGCGTCTCCTTCCCGGCGTATGTTTTACCCGCGTTGCGCACCTCTGCCGTAACGGTGACCTGCGTGCCCTCCACGTTCACCGACGCGGGGCCGATGGTGAAGTCCGTATAGCTCAGCCCGTAGCCGAAGGGGTAGAGCGGCTGTTTGCCGAAGCTGTCGAAATAACGGTAGCCCACGTAGATCCCCTCGCGGTAGAACTCCTCGCGCAGCTCGCCGTTGAGATAGCTGTACTCCATGGCGAAGGGCAGATCCGCATAGGCCTCGGCCCAGGTATCCGTGAGCTTGCCCGAGGGCGTCACGGTGCCGGAGAGGAGATCGGCGAAGGCATGGCCGCCCTCGGCGCCGGGCTGACAGAGATAGACGAGCGCGTCGATCCCGCCGAGCTCCCGAAGGGAGCCCATGTCGAGCGGCGAGCCGCTGTTGACGGCCAGGATGAAATGCTCGTAGGACGCAGCGCACAGGCGGATACTTTGCAGCTCGGTCTGCGTCAGGGCATAGTCCCCCGGCTCGGCGCGCCTGTCGCCGCCCTCGCCGGCCTGTCGGCTGAGCACGTATACGCAGCTGTCGGCCGCGCTCTCACGCACGTCCTCCTCGGTGACGGCTCTGCCGCACGGGAGCTGGAAGCTCGAGAGTGCCAGATCGATGATCGATTTCTTTCCGATCTTTTTATAAAACTGCCTGCGCTCTTTCTCGAACGCGGCCCTGCTCCGCTCGTAGTCTTCCTCGTAGTCGCGCAGCCAGCGGCCCGTCGTAACCTCAAAGCCCCGGTCCTCCAGGCCCTCGAGGATGCTGACGCTGTGCCGCTCGTTCACCTCGCCCGAGCCCGTGCCGCCCTTGACGGTCCTGGCGGCGCCCGCGCCGTAGAGAGCGAGGCGCTTGCCGCGCAGGGGTAGCGCGCCGTCGTTTTTCAGCAGCACCATCCCCTCGCACGCCGCCCGGTAGGCGATGCGGAGGTTGCGCCTCTCCCGTTCGCTCACGGTGTCGGAGGCGCTCGCTTTGGTATAAGTCTTCATGCTCCTCTCCTTTCCGTCCTTGTTATCAGCGTTATCAGCATACCATACGCCGCCGCCGTCCGCAAGCTTGACGCGGCGGCCCGGCGCGGCTATAATGAGAAAAAACTCCAGGAGGAGACCGTATGCAAAAGCATCTGTTTCTGACCGGCCCCACCGGCAGCGGAAAATCCAGTCTGATTCGGAAGGTTCTGGGAGATCAAATGAGTTATGCCGGGGGGCTTGTGACCCGGCAGGCGCTTTCTGATGACGGCGCCATGCAGGGCTATGATCTTCTCCCGCCGGCCGCTCTGGCGGGCTTTGAGGGGCTGGAGGCCCAGCGTTTCCTGTATTTTCTGGACCAGGGCCCGAAAACCGACAACGAGGTGTACCGCAATTACGGCGTGCAGCTCCTGCAGGAGGCGGCGTATTACCCCTTCGCCGTGCTGGACGAGATCGGCGGCTTTGAGCTGATCATCCCGCAATTCCGCCAGGCGCTGGAAGATCTGCTGAACGCGGACGTGCCGATCCTCGGTGCACTGAAGACGGCCGAGGAAGCCGAGATGTTCCGGCAGTATCTGGGCATCGGCGAGCGCTTCACGCTCCACTGTGCGCGGCTGCACGAGGCGCTGGCCGGCGACCCGAACACGCTCGTGCTGGAAATGAACGAACCGGACGACGAAGCCGCCGCACAGGCCGTGCGCGCATGGGCGGTGCAGTACGCGCTGTGAACGGTCGAATATCCCCCCGGGGGGCTTGCAAACAGCCGCTATTTGTATTATTTTGTAAATAACGCATCACGCAATGAAGGCAGGGATCCATTCATGCACAGCGAGGAAGAACTCTACTACCACGATCACGGCGACGGCCACGTCCACAGCCATCCTATAGAACCCGGCTCGGAACACAGCCACGGCCACTATCATACGCACACGCAGACCAAGTCCGTGCTCAATCGCCTTTCGCGGGCCATCGGCCATTTGGAATCCGTCAAGCGCATGGTGGAGGACGGGCGTGACTGTACGGAGGTCCTGGTCCAGCTTGCGGCGGTCCGCTCTGCACTCAACAGCACCGCAAAGGTGATCCTGAAGGACCATCTTGAGCACTGCGTGGCGGACGTCGGTGCGGAATCCGCCGATCTGCAGGCGCTCAACGAAGCGATCGACAAATTCATGTCCTGATCTGAAAACGGCGAAAGCCCCGGACGCGTCCGGGGCTTTCGCCGTTTTCAGATCGATCACGCCAGCAGCAGCCGTGCAAGCTCCTCCAGATCCGCGGCCGTTGCGTCGACTCCAGCCTCCGCCAGCTCGCCGGGCGCAGCGTAGCCATAGCCGACGCCGACGCAGGGGATCCCGCAGCGGTGCGCTCCGGCGACGTCCCACTTCGTGTCGCCGATCAGCACGGTGCTCTCCCGCCGCGCCTGCAGGGCCTCCATGGCGCGCTCGACCACCTGCCATTTGGCGTCGTTCCCGTCTCCGTGCGTGCCGCAGAGCACGTCGAAGTGATCCAGCAGGCCCTCGCGCTCCAGCAGATGCCGCGCGAGATGCTCCGGCTTGGAGGTGGCGAGGCCCACCCGCAGCCCGGCAGCCCGCAGGCGCTCAAGCAGCTCGCGGATCCCGGGAAACACGCGGCATTCATACAGACCGATGGGCTGATAGCGCTCCCGGAATTCCTCCGTCGCCCTCTCGCCTTCGGCCCTCGAAAAGCCGTAGCGCTCCATGAACATGTCCACGAGCGGCGGCCCGGCAAAGCAGCGCAGATCGTCGAGCTCCGCCTCGATCCCATGCTTACGCAGCGCGTACTGCACGGACTTCGTGATCCCCTCGATCGTGTCGAACACGGTCCCGTCAAAATCGAATAAAACAGTCTGGTACATATCCGCTCCTCCGTTTTGGCAAAATTATAGCCGTGGGCCCGGCCAATGTCAACCGGGTCGCCATGCGCATATCCTGTATGGGAAAGGAAAAGGAGGGGGATCATGACCCAGACATATTTTCTCGGCGCGAACTCCAAGGACGGCTTTGCTTCCGTCTATGCCGATTTCCCGCCCGATGAAAGCGTTTTTCTCCACGTCGTAAAGGGCGGCCCCGGGACCGGGAAATCCAGCCTCATGCGCCGGATCGGCCGGGCCGCGGAGGAGAAAGGGCTTGACGTGCACTACGTTCTCTGCTCCGGCGACCCCGATTCTCTGGACGGCGTATACGTCCCCGCCCTGGGCGCCGCCTGGATGGACGGCACGGCGCCGCACGTGACGGAACCGGCTGCATTCGGCGTGAGCGGAGATTATGTAAACCTTAGCTGCTTCTGTCGTCTGCCGTTTTCCGCCGCGGACCGGGAGCACGCGCTCTCGATCAGCCGTACGTACAAGGCCCTCTATGCGCAGGCCTACGCCTGGCTCTCCGCCGCGGCGGCCGCGGAAACGGCTGCCGCACCCGCTGTTCCAGTCGAACCCGCAGCGGAAGAGGAGATCCTCGCGCTCGTACGCGAGGCGTGCGGCGCTGCGGAACCGTGCGTGCAGAGGCCGCGCCGCCGCTTTCTGCGCGCGCTGAGCTGCCGGGGCGAGCTGCGGCTGAACAGTGAGATTCAGAAGTTATGTAAACACATCGTACAGGTCGGCGATCCCGCGCTGCTCTCCAGGGCGGCTGCGCGCTGCCCTGCGGGGGCGATCCTGTGTCCCTCGCCGCTGCACCCCGAGCGGCCGGAGGCGATCCTGCTGCCGGAGGCCTCGCTCGCCCTGGTGGACAGCGGGTGGCGCATACCCGTTTCCCGCTCCCTCGCCCCGGCGGCTCCGCCGACGGCAGAACAGGCGGAGGCCGCCGCCATGCGCGAGAGGATGCTGGTCTTCGCCTTCGATCGGCTGCGCCGGGCCAAGGCCCTGCACGACGAGCTGGAGGCGGTCTGCAGGCGTTATATGGATTTCGACGCTCTCACCGCCTTCACCGACCGCCTGCTCGCCGGTCTCTTCGCCTGACAGACAAAGAGCCTCCGATCCGTGATCGGAGGCTCTTTGTCTGCCCAGCGGCCTTCAGCAGCAGAAGAAACGATAGCCGCACATGGGACCGAGACACATATTGGCCGCGCACAGCGTGAGGCACAGCCTGTCCGGGCTCAGCCCGCTGCTGTAACGCACCGTGTAATTGTCATAGAAATTGCCGCCGCTCTGCAGCTGCGCGAGCAGGCGCCTGTACTCCTCGTTGTCAGGCTCGATCTCCACCGCGCGCTTGGCAGACTCCAGCGCGGCGATCTTGTTGCCCTGGTACATATTGGCCCCCGCGTGCAGATAATACCACTTGCCGTCCCTCTCCTGCACGGGCACGCCGGACAACGCGTTGAGCGCCTCTCGGTACATGCCGTTGCGGATGTAATTCTTAGCGGCGGTGTATTCGCTGCGCTCGCTCTGATAGCTCTGCTGCCCCTGCTGCCAGGCGCCGTTCCAGCTATCCCAGCCGTACCAGCCGTACTGCTGCTGGGCGCCGGCGGACGGGCCGTAGCTCTGCTGCTGGGCGCCGCCGTTTTTGATCTGGTCGTAGGCGGTGTTGATGTCGTTCATCTTCTGCGCAGCGCTGGCATCCCCCGGGTTCAGGTCAGGGTGATACTTCTTCGTGAGCTCACGATATGCTTTTTTGATCTCCTCGTCCGTAGCATTCGGTGATACGCCGAGTACTTTATACGGATCCTGTACCATCTGCCTGTCCCTTCTTGTCGCCGTATTTTTCGTCAAACTGCGCCCACAGCCCGGCACAGAGGATGTTTTGCAGGAGTCCGACGTCCTGCACCAGCGGCAGCCGGTCGAAGTATACGAGCCCTTCGCCCAGGAGCATCTTCAAAACGTCCCGAAAGCGCTGCTCATTGTCCGGCAGCCCGTAAAAGCGCCGGAAGGGATTGTATCGCCCGCGGATCGTATCGCTGTTGAGATCCATGCAGGCGTCCATCACGTAAAGAAAACGCCCCAGCGCCATGCCGAGGCCGCGCAGGGCGTCGCTCCACCGGTCCTCCCGGTAGACCAGGACCTCCGCCATCAGCCGCCCGAAGCTGTCCGCCGCGGCGTCCGCGTCCTCACATCGCGCCTTTTCCAGGGCGTGCAGCGCGTCGAGCGATCCGCGGATCACGGCGCATTGACGCGGGTAACGCTCCTCGACCGCCGCGTACGCGCGCTTGAAGAGGCCCGCCTCCGCCAGCGCAGCGGGGTTTCCATCGTCCTCCCAGTCGTCCAGGCACTTGAGATAGGCCATCGCCACGTTCATGTCCGCGGCGTAATCCGTGACCTCACTGTTCCACCAGGGGCGCGCCTTGACGGGATGCGCGATGCAGGTCTCCTCCGCGCAGGTCTCCTCCGGCTCGTACAGGGAATTGAGCAGCAGGGCCAGAAAGGTCATGTCATAGGTAAGGCTCAGCCGGGCGAGCTGCCCGTGGCGTGCCTTGATGCTCCGGCAGAGCCCGCAGTAGCAGGCCTTGTAGCGGGCAAGCTGCTCCTGCGTCAAGTCCCCGGAGGCGGCCACCAGATAGCCGAACATTTAAGACCTGCCTATGAAAGAGGTGCCGCACTTGCGGCAGACGAGCTTGATCTTCCCCTTCCCCTTCGGCACGCGCAGCACCGTCTTGCAGGAGGGGCAGGTAAAGAATTTATAGTCCTTGCGCTGCTGCCAGCGCTCCTTGCGCAGCCGCAGCGACGCCGCCGCGCGCATCCGCCAGCGCAGATACTTCTCGTTTTCCTCCTGGCGGCGATAGACGTTGCGCGAAAACATGCGGAAATACACGTAGCCCAACAGCACGAGCATCAGCGGGTACAGGACGGCTCCCAGCTTCTTCGTGAAGATGCTCCCAAGCACGAGCAGGACGACCGTTACCGCGAGCAGGAAAGTATTCAGTTGATCATTGCCGTTTCTGCCGGCCATAAATCGTGCGAAGCGTTCCCTCATGTTTTCACCTTGTCACCCGATCGTCTTCATCATTTCCCGGGGCATGGCAAAGCCGCCATACCCTCTCCGCCGGTTGGCGGAGAGAAACGGCGCTTGC
>JAFUUR010000261.1 GCA_017477695.1 Oscillospiraceae bacterium
CGCTATGATATCTTCCAGCTCGAAATCGAAATCCTTCTCGCTCAAACCGCTCACCTCCGATCAGCTCTCTCCGCCCATCAGAGCGTTAAACAGGTCCTGATTGGTCTTGATCAGCCACTCGCCGTTGAGATAGGTCAGCTCCACGTCGAACTCCGCCGTGCTGTAATAAAAGCCCGGCGACTCGAGCACCTGCTGCAGCGCCCGGAGATAGACCTCGTCCGTCAGCTCCGGCAGGTAGGCGCCGTTCTCATCGTAGACCTCGTTGCGCGGCTTCTCGGCCACGATCAGCGCGAGCACGGTGTTGACCCGCTTGGAGATCTCCGACTCCACGCGCTTGACGTTCAGATACCGCAGGCTGACGCGCTGCACGGCGTCCATCTGGTTTTCCTCGCAGCGGCCGACCAGCTCGTACGCATAGCTGTCCTTGAGCGCCTGATAGACGAGCCGGGCTTCCTCGCTCGTCGGCTCCTTCTCCAGTCCGAGCGTGGTATAATCACTCAGGCAGGCGTAGGCCTGCTCGTATTTGCCGGCCAGCAGCGCGTCGAAGAAGTCCGTCACCGTGTACTGCGGGTTTCCGGAGGGCTTGATGTACAGCGAACCGCGCCAGGATGCGAACACACACAGCAGCAGAGCCGCCGCGATCAGCAGCACCGCGATGCCGACCCAGAATTTTTTGATCCTGCCTTCCATAAGGACGTACCTCTCATCCGTCGTTCTATTGCTTTACATAATACCAGACTTTGCGCCGTTTCGCAAGACATACTTGCGCCCCGCGCGGGGTTTTTCAGCGCGGGCGGCTGACGCTGTCCGCAAGCGCGAGGATCTCCTCCCGGCTGAGCGGCCGGGGCTCCTCCGGTTCGGGCTCGGCAGCCTCCTCCGCCTCGGCCGCGGCGAGCTCCCGGCGCCGCCGGAGCTCGCGCCGGGCGAAAAGCCCCGTCACCGTGCCGAAGACGAGCAGTACGCCCACGGCGCGCACGATATTCTCCACGCGGGTGTACTCCGCCCAGAAGAGCGGCACGACGATATCCGCGGCGCCCAGGGCCACAGAGCCGATCACCAGCCCGAGCAGGCTGCGCCTGTTCAGGATCTTTTTGACCGGCAGGTCCGGGAAGATCGTCTTCCCCGCGAGCAGGAACGCCCCCACCAGCGCTGCGAGCAGCAGCAGCCAGGCGAGCGCCTTGCCCAGCACCGGGGACAGCACCGCCGCCCACAGCGCCGAAGCGCCCGTCAGCAGAAGCCAGCCCAGGCACCACAACGGCAGGATCACCAGCAGCCGCACCGCGTAGGGAAGCTGCAGCACGCGCTGCCGTACCCCGGCGCGCACGCCGCCCTGCTCCTCCTCTTCCTCGACCTCGCTGCCGCCGGCGCCGCCGTCCTCGTCGCCGCCGTCTCCCCCGCCGGTGCCGTCCAGATCGTCATCGTCGGTGTAGGCCGCCTGCGGCAGACCCGGATCGTCGTCCAGCAGCGCCGCGGGAGAATTGAAGATCCCGCCCACGACGAGGCTGGCCGAGGTCACCACGGCCACGGCCGCGGCCGCGGCCCGGCGCTTTTTCTCCCGGCCCTTTTCGTCGGAGACCGCTTCGGTCTCCTTTTTCTTTTTCTTTTCGTCCATCGTATCTCTCCGTCACAGGGGAGGATCGCCCGGCGCACTGCCGCACGGGCGCGCTCCGTCCCATTTATCAGTATACACGTTTTTTCACACCATGCCAAGCATTTGACGCGCAAAGCCCCGCGATGTTCCGAAAATTGCATTGACAGCGCTTTTTTCGATGGTGTATCATAGCAGCAACGATCTGACGGCGAACAGGCAAAAAGCTCTTTGCCGCGCCGCTCGCGGCGCGGCGGAACATCGGCATGGCAGGTGCATTATGGATAAATACAAGCTCAAAGAATATATGGACGCGAGCCCGGACGCCAAGCTGCGCGACCTCGTGATGAAGCTGCTGTACGACGAGATCGTCAGCCTGCGCATCGCGCCGGGGTCGAAGCTGAACGTCAATCAGATCGCCGCCTCTCTGGGGATCTCCCGCACGCCGGTAGCCGAGGCCATCGGCAGCCTCGCGGAGATCGGCTTCGTCGTGACGCGGCCCGGCCAGACGGGCAACTTCGTCCTCGAGCTGAACCTGCCGGATATGATCAATCTCTACCAGGTGCGCGACGCGGTCGAGTGCGAGGCGGCGGCGCTCTGCGCCTACAACTGTGACGACAACGTCGTTCGGCAGCTCTCCCGTCTGGCGGACGCGTTCCGCGACAGCGTCGAGCGGCGGGACATCCGCGGCATGAAGGACACGGACATGCCCTTCCACCGCCTCCTGATCAATTCCTGCGGCAACCCCTATATCGTCCAGGCCTATGAGCAGATCCTGCCCAAGCTGATCATGTACCAGGCCTCCATGCTGGAGTTCGTCGTGCAGCAGAGCAACGAGCACAACCCCTGGCTCTCGAGCGTCAAGTTCAACCACATCTCCGTGGTCTCGGCCATCCGCATGCGCATGCCCGCCCTCGCCCGCCAGTGCATGGGGGAGCATATCGGCACCAGCCTGAACTTCACCAGCCTCTCCGGCGACGCGGAGGATCCCTTCGCCGCTCTGCAGCGCAAGGAGCGTTGAACGCATATACCAAAAGCCCCGCCGACCGGCGGGGCTTTTGCTTTTTCTCCTTCTCAGTCCACGCGCTCCGAGCCCCAGAAGAACAGGGCCACGGTGCCCGGCCCCGTGTGGGAGCCGATGGTGGTGCCGATATTGTTGATGACGACCTTGCCGTTGAGCTTGGGAAAACGCTGCTCGACCAGATCCGCCACGGCGCGGGCGTCCTCCATGCAGGCGGACATGCTGATATAGCACTTGCCGGAGTAGTCCAGTCCGCCCTCGGCGAATTCCTCCATCTTCTTGACAATCTCCTTGATGACGCGCTTCTTGGTGCGGATCTTGAAGCGCGGGATCAGCCGGCCGAGGTTATCCATGTTCATCAGCGGGCAGATCTCCAGGATGCCGCCGAAGACGCCCGCCGTCTTGGAGATACGGCCGCCCCTGACGAAGAAGGTCAGGTCCGAGGAGAAGAACCAATGGTGCAGACGCAGCTTGTTGTCCTCGATCCACCGGGCGAGCTCGTCCACGCCCATGCCCTCGTCGCGCTTCGTCGCCGCGGTGTCCATGATGAGGCCATAGCCCGAGGAGGCGCCGAGCGAGTCGATGACGTAGATCTTGCGCTCCGGGTAGCGCTCCTTCAGGATCAGCGCGGCGTTGCGCGCGGAGTTGATTGTGCCGGAGATGCCAGAGGAGAGGCAGACGTGGATGATATCCTGTCCCGCTTCCAGATAGGGCGTGAACGAATCGACGTACTCGGAGACGTTCACCTGCGCGGTGCGGGTGTCGGCCCCGGCGCTCATGCGGGCGTAGAACTCGTCGAACGGGATGCTCTGGCCCAGATCGTCCGGATACTCCACGCCGTCGAGCGCGTAGTGGAAGCAGACGTAGTTGATGTTGCGGCTTTCAAAGTGCTCCTTGCTCAGGTCGGCGGTGGAGCAGCAGCTTAAAACGTAGCTCATGTCGGTATTCCTTTCGTGGCTGTTTTTACGCTTACAGCATACCGCAGCCGGAGCGCGCTTCACAAGGAACGCTTCCTTCTTCCCGCTCTACACAAAAAGCAGGATGGGCAGATCCGCTCTACCCATCCTGTAAAAGGACTCTACGATTTGTAGAATATGCTCATTCCTCCCGTTTCGGCGCGGCTTTCCTGCGCCTGCGCGGCCGCTTCTGGACGTTGCAGCTCAAAAACACGATGGCCTCCGCGAAGACCGCGATCAGGAACAGTTGCCACGGGTGCCCCGGCAACAGCAGGAACAGCGCGATAAAGATCGTCAGCACGAAGAGCGCGATCACGTACTGCAGATAACGCCGTTTGTTGAAGGCGCAGATCAGGATCAGATACACCAGCACGGAGAGCGGCAGGGCCGCGATGAAGATCTCCCAATAGATCAGATCCACGATCCAAAGCGCGACGAAAGCGGTCAGCGCCAGGGTCCACACGCCGAGCACCGCGATCGCGATGATCATATCCGTGCTGTAGCTGTGCTCCTCCTCGGCGGCCTCCGTCTCGATCGGCTGCCACGCGTCGTGCGATGAGAGGATATCGTCCACCGTCACGCCGAAGATCTCCCCGAGCTGGGTCAGCACGTAAGCGTCCGGTATGGCCTCGCCGCGCTCCCACTTGGAGATGGTCTTGTCCGAGTAATTCAGTTTGGCGCCCAGCTCGGCCTGCGTGAGGCCCGCGCCGGTGCGCAGCTTGATGAGGTTGCTCGCCACGACGAGCTTGAGCTCCGAAAGTTGCATCATAGTATATCGTTATCCGTTTCCCGGTCTGTCCTCGATCCGTTTCGTCCGCTAAGGGTAGGATATTATACCACGGTCTCAGATGTTTTATCAAGTAAAGATTTTTGCAGCCTCCGCAAACAAAAAGGCGCCCCCGGCTGCAGTCTTGCCGGGGGCGTCGTGAGGGTTAAGAAACGCGCGCAGTGCGGGCTTTTCTTACTGTGGTGGATGAGCGCGGCCGGATCACAGGCCGAACTTCTTGTCGGCGATGGCGGCGATGAGCTCCACGGTGCCGTCGATGCCGAACATGCTGCTGTCAACGGCAAAATCGTGGCAGTCCTTGCCGCCCCAGACCTTGCCGGTGTAATACTCGAAATACTCTTTGCGCTCCTTGTCGACCTGATTCATCTTCTTCTCCGCGTCCTTGTCGGAGTCCAGATGATAGTACTCCTTCACGCGCGGGATCTTGAACGCGTCCGGGGCGTAGACGTAGAGCCGCAGCGTATCGGGATCTTGCTCGAGGACGGGATTTGCCCCGCGGCCGATGATCACGAAGGACTCCTTTGCCGCCAGGCGCTGGATGAGCGCGCGCTCGTAAAGGTACATACGGTCGGACTCGCTGAGCCGATTCATGAGATCCTTCTCCTTATCCGCAAAGCCGCCCTTGCGCGCGGGCAGCCAGCCGGATACGCTCTCTTCCAGCTTGGCGAGCTCGCCGGGATCCTTACCGGTCTCTTCGGCCAGCAGATCGAGGATGTTGTGGTCGTAGAACTTGATGCCGTAACGCTCGGCCAGCTTTTCACCGATCTCGTGTCCGCCGCTGCCGCACTCTCTGCCGATGGATATGATGATATGCCTTTTTTCCATGTCGCACGTCCTTTCTTTCGCGAGCCACTAAATTGGTTTACCAATTTTTTTCCTAAAAAAATATGCCTTTCGGTCAAGCCGCTGAATTGGTTAACCACTTTACGGTCTTATTATAACCGTCCGATCCGTGTTTGTCAAGATAAAAACAAGCCATTGGGGAAATTTTTTCAAAAATTTCCCCAATGGCCTGTCCGATCGTTCCGGCGGCCGCCGCTCAGAGGATCACAGAGGCGATACAGACGATCACGCCGAAGCCGACGCAGTAGCCCACGGTCCTGCGCATGATCTTACCGTCGACGCCCTCGAGCCCGATGGCCGCGCAGGCCACCGCGATCGACTGCGGGGAGATCAGCTTGCCGATGGCGCCGCCCGCCATATTCGCCGCGATCAGCGAAACCTTGAGCGGCGTATCGCCGGCGCGGATCATCTCGGCGACCTCCGCCTGCATCTTGGCAAACAGCACGCCGGAGGACGTGGTGGACCCGGTCACGAAGGTGCCGATGATGCCGACCACCGGCGCGAGCGCCGCGTAAAAGCTGCCGGTCAGCTCGGCGAGCAGATAGGCGATCGAGGTCGTCATGCCCGAATAGCCCATGACCTTCGCCACGGCCACGATGAATACGATCGTAGCGATCGCCTTCCACATGTTCCGGCAGGTCTTGACAAGCATCTTCCCCATCAGCGCCGGGGATGCGTGCTGGCAAAGGCCGCCCAGGATGCCGGAGATCAGGATCAGAAAGCCGGCGTTGCCGAACCAGGAGAAGGAGACGCTGCCGGGATTGGGGCCGGTGTAGACCCGGAACACGGTCTTGACCGCGTTGAACGGCGCGTTGAGCGCGGGAAGCAGCTTGGAGGTACCGATGAGCAGCACCAGCATCAGGATGTACGGGACCCAGGCCGTACCCGTCCCGAAGCGCACGCTGCGAAGCGCCTCGTCCTCGCTCGAGGAAAGCTCCATCACGTAATCGGGATCTTTACACGGAGGCATCCGCCTGGCCACGACGATCATAGTGATCAGGCTCAGCGTGTTGCCGACGAGATCCACGAATTCCGCACCGAGGAAGTTGCCGATCAGCACCGCCGGCACCACGTAGGACAGCGACGCGGCCAGCGCAAAGGGGAGCATGCCCTTGAAGGCGTTCTTTTTCCCCAGGGCCTTCCCCGTCAGCAGAATCACCAGGAAGGGAGAAAGGAAAGCCGGGAGCGCCAGCATGTTGATGGCGGGCCCTGCGATCATGGTCGAGGCCACGGACGCGTCCCCGCCGGCGATGATATCCGCCACCAGGCCGCCCGCCGTGGTGGTGGGGATGCCGATCGAGCCGAAGGTCGGGTTGCAGGCGTTGGTCAGCAGGCAGGCCACAGCCGAAAACATCGGGTCGAAGCCCACGGCCACCATCATAGCCGCCGGGATGGCGACCGCCGTGCCGAAGCCGGCCACCGCCTCCATGAAGCCGCCAAAGCCCCAGGCCAGGATCAGTACCAGCATGCGCTTGTCGTTGGTGACCGAGGTCAGCATCTTCTTGATCAGATCCATGGCCCCGGTCTCTACGCAGAGGTTGTAGGTGAACATGGCCGCGATAATAATGATGGCGATGGGAAACACCGCGCCCAGCACGCCCTCCAGGGAAGCGCTCAGCGCCTCGCCCAAGCTCAGGCCGTGCAGCATCTCGGCGCTCGCTGTGCCGCCCGTCATCGCGCCCAGCACGACGCTCTCCACCACAGCGATCGCAAGCGCGATCAGACAGCCCAGATACCCCGGCATCTTCAGCGCAAGGAACGCGATGAACAGCCAGATGATCGGCAACAGGGCCAACAGGAAGTTCAGAAACATATCGATCCTCTCCTTTTTAATTGGTTGACCATTTGTGCTTTGATTTTACAGTGATATCGCGTATAAGTCAAGCATTGGTCGACCATTTTCTGTGTCTGTTTTTTCACGTTCCTCCAGAAAAAGGGAAAAGGTCTCATCCTCGGATGAGACCTTTTTCGCGCCCACGGCGGACGTATGCATTTTTCACGCTTTACGTGTCGAAATCCCGGGTAATGTAGACGAAGTGCCGATCGAGCGCGTCTCTCCCCTTTTCCAGGTCGCCGGCCAGCACCGCCTCGACGAGCTGGCGGTGGGCCGCCTGGAACGCCTCGAATTCTTCCCGCCCTTCGTCCCGGATCTCCTTGCGTACCTGGCCGATGAAGCGGTCGACGATCCGGTTGAGGGCCACGTAGTTTGCGATGACCAGGCGGTTGCCTGACATCTCCACCAGCGTCTGGTGCAGCAGCCGGTCGCTCTCCGCCTGCTGCTCCTCGGTCTCGCCGTTGAGCATGCCCTCCAAATGCCGCTGCAGCTCCTTTTTCCGCTTTTCGTCGCTGCTGCGCACCGCCAGGGCCAGGGCCTGCCGCTCCACCGCGTAGCGGAATTCCCGGATCTGCTCGTAGCTCAGCGTGTCCAGGGCGTACATCATAGTCAACACCTGCTCCAGGGTCCGGTCAAAATGGCGGGCGATATAATTCCCGCTGCCCTGCCGGCTCTCCACGATGCCGATGGTCTCCAGCAGGCGGATCCCCTCGCGCACGGCGGAGCGGCTGACCTGCAGGATCTGCGCCAGATCCCGCTCGGCGGGCAGGCGGTCGTCCGCCTTCAGCTTGCCGGCGAGGATCAGGGTCTCTATATATTCGATCACCTTTTCGGAGGCTTTTTCCGTCGCAGCCATGTCCTTGCCTCTCCTGTTCACGGGTATTTCACGCAGCGAATGCCGCTCGGGATCTTAACGGAATACTAACATTCCCGATCCGGGAAGTCAAGAAGTCCGCGTCCGATCGTCCCCGCCGCGAAAAGCGGACGCCCCGTGTGGGGGCGCCCGCCTTCGGTTCATTTCTTTTTCGCCAGGGCCTTGGCCAGGAAGCGATCGTTGTACACGATGCAGCGCTGGTGCGTGCCCTCGCCGATCTTCTCCTCTCCCGCGTAGGCGCAGACCTTGAAATAGAGCATCCGCCCGTCTACGCGCTCGAGCTCGCTCTCCGCGCGCACCGTCATGCCCACGGGCGTGGCGGCCAGATGGGCCACGTCCAAATGCAGGCCCACGGTGCCCTGCCCTTCTTCCAGATAGGGCTGCACGGACTGCAGCGCGGCCTTCTCCATGAGGGCGATCATGGACGGCGTGCCGAAGACCTCCAGCGCGCCGCTGCCCACGGCGGCCGCCGTGTTCTCAAATACGACCTCGACCTCGGCTTGACCCTTGATGCCGGGAAACAGCTCCGCCATTACTTGATCGCTCCTTTCAGGACGTCCGCCAGGATGTTCACGCCCTGGACGATCTTATCGTCCGTAGAGCAGGAATAGTTCAGGCGCATGCCGTTGTTCTTGTCGCCGGCGGGATAGAAGCCGGAGCCGGGCACGTAGGCCACCTTCTTCTCCATGGCGATCGGCGCGAGCTCGCGGGTATTCACGTACTCGGGCAGCTCCACCCAGGTGAACAGGCCGCCATCGGGATCGGTGAATTTGGCCTCCTTTGGGAAGGTCTCGCGCATGGTGTTGATCATCAGCTCGCAGCGGTGCTTGTACACCGGCAGGATGGTGGCCACGTGCGCGTCGATATCGAACATGTCCATATACTTGGAGATGGCCATCATGTTGAGCGTCGCGGTCTGCAGGACCGCCGCCTGGGCGATGTGGTTGACCTTCTCGACGATCTTGCCGTCGGCGATGATCCAGCCCACGCGGAAGCCCGGGGTGAGGATCTTGGAGAAGGAGCCGAAGTATACGATCAGGCCCTCGGTGTCCATGCTCTTGAGGGAGGGCAGATACTCGCCCTTGAAGCGCAGGTCGCCGTAGGGGTTGTCCTCGATGGCGGGCACGCCGTACTTGTTGATGATCTCCATGAATTTCTCGCGCCGCTCTCTGGGCCAGGTGCGGCCGGAGGGGTTCTGGAAATCGGGGATGATGTAGATGAGTTTGACGTTGGGCGTATTGGCCAGGACCTTCTCCAGCTCCTCCATGATCATGCCGTTTTCATCCGTGGGCACGGAGACGAAGTTGGGCTGGTACTGCTTGAAGGCGTTGATGGCGCCCAGGTACGAGGGGCTCTCCAGCACTACCACGTCGCCCGGGTTCAGGAAGAGCTTGCCCAGAAAATCCAGCCCCTGCTGGCTGCCCGCCGTGATGAACACGTGGTCCGGGTCGGTGTGGATGCCGTTCTTGGCGGCGACGCGCTCGCAGATCTGCTCGCGCAGGCGCAGGTACCCGTCCGTGGGCCCGTACTGCATGGCGGCGCGGCCCTGCTCGTCCATGACCGCGTCCAGCGCGGCCTTCATGTTCTCCACCGGGAACAGCTCCGGTGCGGGCAGACCGCCGGCGAAGGAGATGATATCCGGGCGCGCAGCGATCTTCAGCAGCTCGCGGATATCCGAGGCCTTGATGCCGCCCATTCTGTCAGCGAAATTAACCATGATGTTACCTCCCGTTCGTTATTTTTTCGTGTTGAGACTCCACTCCACCTACTCGTATTATATTGCAAATCGGTGTTCCTGTAAAGGCGGGAAAACGGTTATTTTTTGCGCAAAAGGCCCCTCAGCAGTCCCTTTTTCTCCGCCTTTTCCTCGGGCGCCGCAAGGTCGCCCAGGGCCTCGGGGCCGAGGAAGCGCAGCACCGCGACCTGGGGCTCCGTGTCGGGCGTGACGACGATGGTGTCCGTGTCGTAGCGGTGGATGAACTCGGGCGATTCGAAGTAATACGCGAAATCGTCCACCGTCTCCAGCCGGTGACCGCCCATGTTCCCGTGGCGGTAGTGCATGGGGATCACGACCCTGGCCATGATCTCGTCGACGGCGCGCTTGGCCTCCTGGGCCGGCAGGGCCGTGGCAGAGCCGGCGCAGACCATCGCCACGTCCGCCCCGTACAGGCGGGAGATCTGCCCGCCGTCGAGCTGGGTGCCGAGGTCGCTTAGGTGCACCAGCTTGCAGCCGTCCGCCTCGAGGATGTGGATGTCGCAGAAGCCGCGCCAGCTGCCCATTTTGAACTCGTGCGGCACGCGCAGCTTACTGATGGTGAACGGGCAGTCGCTCTCCGGCCGCCCGGAGAGGACCACGCCCTCCCGGTAGTTGTGTCCGAAATGCTCGTGGCTGACCAGCAGCATGTCCGCCTTCACGCGCAGCTTCGGATAACCCGTGGTGTAGTCGCTGTTGTAGGGGTCGATCACGATGGTGTAATCCCCGCCGCGGATCGCGAAGCAGGCGTGCCCCAGCCATTTGATCTCTACGTTCATATCAGCCCTCCATGATGTGCAGTGCCCGGATCTCCGGGTTCTCGATCGTATCCATGACGGCGAAGGCGTGGGGCTCGAGATAATCCCAGTCTCCGTGGGACAGGCCCTCGGCACGCAGCTGCCGGATCACCGCCGCGCAGACGTCCTCGATGACGCCGGTCTTGGTCTGCCGCCCGGCCTCGTCGTTCTCCGCCGTGAGTATGAACTCCAGCGCGGGGCGCAGCTGTCCCAGTTGGGGCAGCCCGTCCATCCCGCGGAGCATCCATTTATAATAGGGCATGTGCCGCCGGTTGAGCAGATAGATCATGCCGCACGCGGCCCGGACGAATTCCGCCGCCGCCAGCATCGCGGCGCCCTCTTCCCCGTGCCGCAGACAGCGGCCGTAGTTATACTGCCCGGCCTGCGCCATCTCGACGGCCCGCGCCGCGAGCTTCTTCCTGCGCACGTCCTCCGGCATCCCGTGCAGGATCGCCTCCCGCACGGCGCTGAAGCGGCCCAGATCGTCCCGCCAGACCTCGCCGTTGGTGGCCTCGGCCAGCGCGTGCGACGGCAGATACAGCCACTGCTGCCAGCTCTCCGGCGCGCCCGCCGTGCCGGTATAGCGCCGATAGAAAAAGCCCGTCCGGCGCACGCCGAGGCGCTCCTCGCCCATGCTGCTGCGCTGCGCCGCGCCCGAGCCGGGCAGCGCGCGATAGGCGCGCGCGAGCTCTACGCCGATGCGCAGATCGTCGATATCCTCCAGCCACAGGCAGAAGCCCGTCTCGAAATCGTGATCGCGGGAGACCTCGTCGTCGAAGCCGAAGCACTCTGACCCGCGCCCGGCCAGCCCCACGGCGATACGCCCCTCGTACTGCGGGAAGCGCTCGTGCAGCATCGGCCGCCCGTATTCCTCGTAAAAGGCCCTCGCCTCGTCAAGTCCCGCCACGGATCTCCTCCAATCTCTCCCGCAGTTCCCTCGCGTACACAAAGAAGCCGAAACGGTCGAAGCAGGGCAGGCACTTGCGGATGGTCAGGCCGTGATAGCCGTCGTGCGCAAGCTCCGGCGCGTTGAGATGCTCCCAGGCCCGATCCATGCATTCGCCGACGCGCTCGTCCAGCGGATCCTGCCGGTCGTAGAGCTCCGCCAGACCGCAGCAGGTCACGGCCAGGTCGTTGTCCTGCCCGCCGCGCCGCCGCAGCACCTCCGCCGCCGCCCGGTAATAGCGCTCCGCCGCGGCGTAGTCCCCCACGTCCACGCAGGACAGGGCCATGTTGTTGTAAAGCCCCGCGAAGCGGTAGTCGGTCGGATCCAGATTGTCCGCATACACGCGGCTCACGTGCCGGAACACCGGCAGCGATTCCTCCGCCCGGCCAAGATGCTTCATGGTCGTGGCGGCGTTGAGCAGGACGGTCGCCCCGGAGACGGTGCTGCCCAGGCGGTGTTCGCGGATGAGCGCCAGCGCGTCGTTGACGGCCGCGAGCGCCTCCTCCCGCCTGTTGCCGAAGCGGTACTGCCCCATCATCTCGTTGAGGATGCTCAGCTCCGCGCGCCAGTCCCCCATCCCGGCGGCCTCCGCGCGCTTTTTCTCCAGGAAGTGCTGGGCCTTCACGGCCCGGCCGGCATTGATGAGCTGGTCGAGCTGCCGGATCATCGCCGGTACGTTCATGCGCTGTCCGGTCGGCTCGGCGTCCGGCACGCCGGTGTAGTCGCTCGCGTCGAAGGGGCAGATCGGTTCCCGGTAGTCCATACAGGTTCTCCTTGAAAGATTGTGTCAAATCGGTATATAATAAGAGCGTTCCGTGAGCGGAGCCGTCACGGCGCCTTCGGCGTTCTCGCTCTGCCGTGATCGGTATTATTATAAACGAAGGTACCCGGTATGTAAATAAACATCAAATCAAGTCTGTGAGGTTTTTTATGGCCAATCATCTGATGCACGAGCGCTCCCCTTACCTGCTGCAGCATGCGGACAACCCCGTGGACTGGTATCCCTGGGGCGAGGAGGCTTTCCAAAAGGCCCGCGCCGAGGACAAGCCGGTCTTTCTCAGCATCGGCTACTCCACCTGTCACTGGTGCCACGTGATGGCGGAGGAGTCCTTCCGGGACGCCAAGGTCGCGCAGATCCTCAACCGTCATTTCGTCTCCGTCAAGGTGGACCGGGAGGAGCGGCCGGACGTGGACGCCGTCTATATGGACGTGTGCACCGCACTCAACGGCAGCGGCGGCTGGCCGCTGACCGTGATCCTGACGCCGGAGCAGCAGCCCTTTTTCGCGGGCACCTACCTGCCGCGCGAGAGCCGCGGACAGTATATGGGGCTCATCCCCCTGCTCACGGCCGTGGCGGTCAAATGGGAGACGGACCGCGAGACGCTCCTGAAGGCCGGCGCGGAGATCACCGCGCACGTGCGCGCCGAGGCGCCCGCCGGGCAGGGCGAGCCGAACGAGAAGATGCTGCAGAAGGCCGTCATGCAGCTCATCGGATCCTACGACAAGGAGTACGGCGGCTTCGGCACGGCGCCCAAGTTTCCCGCCGCGCACAACCTGCTCTTCCTGCTGCGCTACGCCGCCCTTGCCGGGGACCGGCAGGTGCGCGCGCTCGTGGAGCACACGCTGCAGCAGATGTATCGCGGCGGCATCTTCGACCATATCGGCGGGGGCTTCGCCCGGTACTCGACGGACCGGGAATGGCTCGCGCCCCATTTTGAGAAGACGCTGTATGACAACGCCCTGCTGGCCCTCGCCTATACCGAGGCCTGGCAGGACGGGCACCTCGCCCTCTACCGGGAGGTGGCGGAGGCCACGCTCGACTATTGCCTGCGCGAGCTGCGGGCGGACTGCGGCGGCTTCTGCAGCGGCCAGGACGCGGACAGTGACGGCGAGGAGGGCAAATACTATCTCTTCACGCCCGCGGAGGTCAAGGCCGTCCTGGGCGAGGACCACGGGCGGCACTTCTGCGAGTGCTACGACGTCACCGAGGAGGGCAACTTCCAGGGCAGGAGCATCCCGAACCTGCTGCTGAACACGCGCTGGAACCTGCTGCCCGAGGGCTACGAGGGCTTTCGCGAGCAGCTGCGGGAATACCGCGATACGCGCTGCTTCCTGCGCACGGATGAAAAGCTCCTCACCGGCTGGAACGGGCTGCTGCTGGCGGCGCTGGCCCGCGCGGCGCGCGTCTTCGACGATCCCCGCTACGCCGCCGCGGCCCGCGAGCTCGCGCGCTTCCTGCTCGAGGAC
>JAFUUR010000262.1 GCA_017477695.1 Oscillospiraceae bacterium
CGACCCGGCCGCGGCGCAGCCAGGGCGCGCCGCGCGCGAGCAGCCACAGCGCGGCCAGCAGCAGCTCCCCCGCCCAAAAGGGGATCTCGATCATGCCTGCTCCCTCTCCGCGCGGGCGTTCAGCTCCGCCTCCACCTTGTTGAGCGTGTCAAAAAAGCGCCGCGTCGCGACCGCGGGGCCGAACAGCAGCAGGCCGAACACGTTCCAGTCGAACATGTGCCGGAAGGAGGTGAGCCTTCCCCCGATGCCGAGGGCGAGCGCCCTGGCCTTCAGCTCCTCGGCGATGCGCGCCATCCAGACCAGGGTGTAGATAAACAGCGTCGGGATCCCCAGCAGATAGGCCACCCAGTAGCGCTGCGTGCGGCGGCCGAGGATCTCGTCCAGCTCGTCCTGCAGGCCGAGCCGCATGTACACGAGGAAAAACAGACCCGCCGTGCAGAAATCGATCAGGCCGAGCAGAAAGCCGGGCCTGTGCGTATGCCGAAAGCGCATGTCTCTCCCTCTCCACTCAGATGACGCCCAGCGGGATCAGCACGAGCAGCAGCACGGCCACCAGCCCCCAGAGGCAGAGCAGGAAGCGCCTGCGCCTTTTCGGCTCCATGTCCGGCACGTAGTTCGCCGCGAGGAAAAAGGGCACATAGGTCGTGATGAAAACGGGCAGGACGCCCCACCACTTGTACACCCAGATGAAGGAGTGGTTGCTCGTCCCGGCGAGGAAGGACTCGAACAGCGCGAACAGCAGCGCCATCTCCAGCGCGCCCATCAGCCGGCAGTCGATCCCGCGGCCGCCGCCGCGGGCGAAATAGCGCCGGGTCCTGTCGTGCGGCAGCATCTTGAAGGAGATGATTCCCGCGAGGGAGAACATCATGGACAGCTCCCAGCACACGCCGATCAGCAGGATGAAGGTGGTCGATGTGTTCGAGACCGACCACAGCGGATACCCGGAGACGCGGCCGATGACGGCGTTCGCGATCTCGTACAGCCAGTGCACGCCGTAAAGCGCGAGGCCCGCGCAGACCGCGTCGTAATTCTTTTTGTGGATCTCCGTCCAGTATACGTAGAACACGACGGCAAGGATAAAGATAAAGGTCCAGTTGAAATTCTCCGTGCTGCGTACGCGGATGGCGTCGACGAGGTCCATAGCCTCCTGCGAGCCGTCTCCCCAGAAAACGAACATGGCGATCCCTCCCCTTTGCTGCGGCGCTTCGCCGCCTTGTAATATCATAATACCATATTGCCCGGAAAAGGAAAACGAAAAAGTGCGCCGCCTTCGCATGAGCGGCAAAAAAGACGGCGGTCGACGACCGCCGTCCTTTTGCGCCGTTCAGCCCAGCACGGAGCTAGTGGCCTCGTCCTCGTACTGGCGGGTATAGAGCCGCCAGTAGCCGCCGCGCGCACGCATGAGCTGCTCGTGCGTGCCCTGCTCGACGATGCGCCCGTTCTCCACGTGCAGGATCCAGTCCGCCCCGCGGACGGTGGAGAGCCGGTGTGCGATCACCACGGAGGTCCGGCCGCGGATCACCTTGTCGATTGCGGACTGGATCTTCTGCTCGGTGATGGTGTCCACCGAGGCGGTGGCCTCGTCGAGGATCAGGATCTTCGGCTCGGCGAGGATCGCCCGGGCGAAGCTGATGAGCTGCTTTTCCCCGGTGGAGAGCAGGTCGCCGCCCTCGCCGACGTCGGTGTCGAGCCCGTTTTCGAGCCGCGAGACGAGCTCCGTCGCGGAGACCAGCTCCAGCGCGCGGTCGATCTGCTCCTGCGTCGCGTCGGGGTTGCCGTACAGGAGGTTCTCCCGCAGGGTGCCGGAGAAGAGCTGCGGCGTCTGCAGTACGCAGCCGATGGCGGCGTGCAGCCAGAGCTGGGAGCGCTCGCGCGCGTCGCGGCCGTCGATCAGCACCCGGCCCTCGCTCGGCTCGTAGAAGCGGCAGATGAGGTTTGCCAGGGTGGATTTGCCCGCGCCCGTCTCGCCGACGATAGCGAGGTTCGTGCCGTAGGGGATCTTCAGGCTGAAATGCTCCAGGACCATTTCGTCCCCGTCGGGATAGCGGAAGCTCACGTCCTCGAACTCCACGTCGCCGACGATGGGCTCCCAGTTCTCGCGTTTGGGCAAGAAGCAGTCCCCATACCGGGCGGTGACCGCCTCGCCGTCCTTCACGTCCGGCTCCGTCTCCAGCAGCCTGCAGAGCCGCTCGATGTTCACCTGCGTCGTGACCAGGCTGCCGACAGCGTCCACCACCCAGCGGACGGGCTCCATCATGCCCTGGGCGTAGTTGATGAACAGCGAGAAGGTGCCGACCTGTCCGGCGGCGATGTAGCCGCCCTTCCACAGCACCAGCGCGATGGCGAGCGAGGAGGCGAAGTGCATCGTGCTGCTGAAAAGCCCGCGCAGCCGGGCGGCGCGGACGCTCGCCGTGCGCATTTCCGCCGTGTCCGCCACAAAGTCCCGCTCCATCTTGTCCTCGATCACGAGGGTCTTGATGGTGCGCGCGCCGATGATGCCCTCGTTGAAGTTGCCGGTGATGCGGGAGTTGACCTCGCGGATCTGCCGGTTGACCTGCGTGAGCCGCCGCTGGAACACGCTGAAGAGCAGCACCGTCACCGGCAGCACCGCCATCACCAGCAGCGCGAGGCGCGCGTTGATCGCCAGCATGACCACGATGGCGCCCAGCAGATAGCAGCCCTGCCAGGCCCCGTTGAGCAGCGTCCAGGAGCAGAGCTCGCCGATGCGCGAGGTGTCGCTCATGACGCGGGAGTGGATATAGCCGACGCTGTTTTGGTTGAAATAGGAGAAGGACAAGGTCTGCAGGTGGGAAAAGGCCGCGTCGCGCAGGTCCTTGTCCACGCCGACCTCGATCTTCATGCCGTAGTAGCCGCTGATATAGTTCAGCACCGCGCTGCCCAGCAGCACGAGCAGATAGACCGCGAGGAAGCCGGGCAGCGTGTCGAGCGTCTTCTGCGCCACGAAGTGATCGAGGGCGTAGCGCTGGAAGACCGGCACGCCGATGTCCACGGCGCTGCCGAGGCAGCTCGTGACCAGCATGATCCAGAGCGGAGCGCGGTAGGCGCGCATGTAGGGCCACACCCGGCCGAGGCCGAAGAAGCGGGTCTCGTTCTCTCTCATGCGCCCACCTCCCCGGACTGGATGCGGCAGATCTGCTGGTAGATGCCGCCCGCGGCCTTGAGCTGCTCGTGGGTGCCGCGCTCGGCGATGCGCCCGTGGTCGAGCACGAGGATCTGATCGGCCTTCGAGAGGGTCGTGATGCGGTGGGAGATGAGGATGACCGTCGCCGTGCCGAAGCGGCGCTCGAGGGACGCGCGGATGCGCGCGTCCGTCTCCGTGTCGACGGCGGAGAGCGAGTCGTCAAAGATCAGGATGGGCACGTCCTGCGTGAGCGTGCGCGCGATGGCGGCGCGCTGCTTCTGGCCGCCGGAGAGGGTCACGCCCCGCTCGCCGACGAAGGTGTCGTAGCCGCGGGCGAAGCCCATGACCGTCTCGTCCAGGCAGGCGGCGCGGGCGGCCGCGCGGATCTGCTCGAGGGTGAGGCCGTCGTCGTGGATGCCGATGTTCTGCGCGATGCTGCGCGAGAACAGGAACGGCTCCTGCAGCACCATGCCGATGCTGCGGCGCAGGTGCCCGGTCTGCAGGTCGCGCAGGTCCGTGCCGTCCACCAGGATGCGGCCCTGCTCCGGCGCGAGGGGGTAGAGCTTGTCCAGCAGCATCACGAGCGTGGACTTGCCGCTGCCCGTGCCGCCGAGGATGCCGAGCGTGCTCCCGGCAGGGACGCAGAAGTCCACGTCGTGCAGCACCTCGCCGCCGCCCTCGTAGGCGAAGGAAACGTGCTCGAAGCGGATCTCCCCGCGGATCGGCGGCGTGAGGCCGAGGCCCTCGTCCCTCTCCTCCGGGGCCTGCATGATCTGGCGGATCCTGTCCAGCGACACGCCCGCCTTACTCATCTCCGAGATCATCCGCCCCAGCATGCGCACCGGCCAGGTCATCATCGCGCAGTAGGAGAGGAAGGCGATGTAGGCCCCCGCGCCCATGTCCCCGCGGATGCACAGCCGCGCGCCGAAGACCACCGTCAGCAGGATCTGCAGGCCGGAGAGCACGTCGCCCACGCTCCAGAAGGCCGCGAGCGGATGGGCGAGCTTCATCCACATCTTTGTGTAGACCGCGTTCTGCTCCTGAAAGCGGTCGCGCTCGGAGCGCTCGCGCCCGAAGGCGCGCACCACGCGCACCCCGGTCAGGTTCTCCTGCGCCAGGGTGGAGAGCAGGCCCTCGTTCTCGTCGCAGGCGAGGAAGGCCTCGCCGATCCGGCGGTGGAAATAGAAGGAGTAGAGCACGATCACCGGCACCGGGAGCATGGCGATCATCGTCAACCCCGGGTGCATGCTCAGCATGAACACCAGCGACAGCGCCAGCAGGATCACGATGCGGATGACGTTGGTCATCTGCTCGGCGAGGAAATTCTTCAGCGTGTCGATATCCGAGGTGCAGCGCTGGATGATATCGCCGGTGTGGTTCTGCATGTGCCAGGCGTAGGGCAGGCGCTCGATGTGCCCGAAGAGCCGGTCGCGCATGGTCTTGACCAGCGTCTCCGACGCGCGCGTCTTGCTCAGCTCGTAGGCATACTGCGCCCCGGCCTTCACCAGGGCCACCGCCACCAGCAGCAGCGCCATCGCCCAGAGGTTCGCGCGCAGCCAGGCGAGGCCGCCCAGCCGCTCCGTCAAGCGCAGCGCGAAAGCGGGCAGCCCGGCAGGCTGTCCGCCGATGACGTTATCCACCGCGACGCGCACGATCTGCGGCGCCAGCATGTCCGCCAGCGCCGACAGGGCCGACGTGAGCATGCTCAGCAGGAAAAGCCCCCGGCTCCCCCGCAGGAAGCCGCTCAGCATCCGCCGGTTATAGCGTTTTTCTTCTCTCTTCTCGTTCATGGGGATCCCCCGGGCGGGGCCGACGCGCGGCCGCTCGTTCTTTCGGCCGCCCCGCGGAGCGCGGGGCTCTTGCGATAAGTCTGGAGCTTGATTATACCATATCGCCGCCCGCGTGAAAAGGGGGGCGCCCGGGCGAGGGCGCTGCGAAAAAGCTCCCACCCGGCCGAAAGGCCGGATGGGAGCTTTTGCCATGCAGGGAGGCGCGCGCCCGCTTATCCCGCCACGCCCAGCAGCTTCTGACTGACGCGGTTCGTGACCTCGAGGTAATAGGCCAGCTCCGCGTTCGTCAGATCGCTCTCGTCGAAGGCGTCGATCTTTTCCGAGAACTCGGTGTAGCGGGCAAGGATACTGTAATAGCTGCCCATCATGGACACCATGCTCGTCGGGTCGGCGCTCGCGTAGCTGCGCATGAAGTCCACGTACTCGTCCATGCAGGCCTCGTAGGCGTCCAGGAACTACTTGACCTCCGGGCGGATCTCGTTCTCCGCGGCCGCCGCCTTTTTCCTCGGGCTCCTCCTC
>JAFUUR010000263.1 GCA_017477695.1 Oscillospiraceae bacterium
ACACGGTCCTGACCGGCGCGGGCGCGAACCTCTCTCAGGGGCAGAGACAGCTTCTGACCATCGGGCGGGCGTTCCTTTCCTACCCGAAGATCCTCATCCTCGACGAGGCGACCTCCAGCGTCGATACCCGCACGGAAAAGCATATCCAGAACGCCATGGTGGAGCTGATGAAGGACCGCACGAGCCTGATCATCGCACACAGGCTTTCCACCATACAGGACGCGGACATGATCGTCGTGATGGACCACGGGCACATCATCGAGACCGGGACGCACGGCGAGCTGCTGGCCCGCAAGGGGAACTACTACGAGCTGTATATGACGCAGTTCGCGGGCAACGCGACCTGACGCTCTGTGTTTCGCCGCAGGGCGCGGTTTTCGTCCCCGTCTGCGCAAATCATGGAACTTTATGCACCCGCGCGTCGTCATGTATGCCGGATACGTGACGGGCTTCCGGCACGGCGAAAGACCGCGAACACGCCGCGGCGCGCGGCTGAAGAAATCACAACAGAAAGTCCGGAGGGATGAGAATGCTCAAAAATCTCCACAACATGCCGGTCGCCGGCTTCGTCGTGATCATCGTGATCGCGATCCTGTTCGTGCTGTCGGTCGTGCTCCTGTTCCACACCTATCTGCGCTATCGCGTGCTGGCCGGAAAAGCCAAAGGCAGCGGCGAAGAGAGCAGAGGCTTCAAGGCGGTGGTGTACGAGGAATACCGCGCGGCTTACAAGCAGTACGGGCAGGACACCAATACCCCCGCCATCATCACCGATACCATCAGCAGCAGGCTGTCCGGGCTGCTGCTGTGCGAGCGGTATCTGAACAACGCCGTCTCCCTGTTCGTGACGCTCGGCCTGTTCGGCACCTTCCTGGGGCTGAGTCTGTCCGTCGCGTCGCTGACGGAGCTGATCAGCTACAGCAACAGCACAGAGTGGCTGAGCGTGCTCGACAGCGTGGGCGGCGGTCTCATGTCGGCGTTGTCCGGCATGGGCGTCGCGTTCTACACCTCGCTGGTCGGCGCGGGCTGCTCCATCATGCTGACGATCCTGCGCACGATCTTCAACCCGCAGACGCAGCGGGAGAAGCTGGAGACCAAGCTCGAGCTCTGGCTGGATACCGAGGTCGCTCCGACGCTTTACACGGAGGCCTCCAAGGACAACGCCGACCTCGTCAAGCGCATGATCGCCGCCATGGACGCGGCGGTAGGGGAGTTCAAGGCGACGATGAACACTGCGGCCTCGGCCTACATAGACGCGACCAACGGCTCAGCCGCTGCGCTCGGCCGCGCGATGGACAGCGGCAAGAGCATGGTAGGCGCCTTCGACAAGACCGTGAACAAGTTCAACGACGGCGTGCACGATTTTTCGGAGGTCGACTACAACCTGCGCGGCAGCGTGGAGCGTATGGACCTTGCCGTGCGTGACCTTGCGACCGCGATGCGGGAGATCAACCGCAGGATGGAGGGCGCGCACAAATGAGAAGACAGTATGCAGGACGTACCGATGCGTTTATCAAATCGTCCGACGGTGAGCAGGGCTTCTGGCCCTCCTATGCGGATATGATGTCGGCGGTCGCTCTGATCCTGTTTTTCCTGATGCTGCTGTCGTACATCCAGAACCTCATCACCGGCAACAACCTGCAGGACACGCAGGAGCGCCTTGCAAACACGGAGATGCAGCTGATCGATACGGAGGACGATCTGGCCAGCGCGCAGCTCGAGCTCAAGGACATGGAGAAGACGCTCACGCTGACGCTCCGTCAGGTCGAAGAGGCGGAGAGCGAGCTTTCCAAGATCACCGTCGATCTGGACGAGGCGAAGCTCACGCTGACACAGCAGCAGAAGGATCTCGCCGCGCAGAACAAGCTCCTCGCCGACCAGAAGGCGCTGATCGGCGAGCAGGAGGAGTACGTGAAAGCGGCGAACGAAGAGCTGCTCGCCATGCGCAGTCAGATGCAGACCATCGCGGTGCTGCGTCTTTCGATCCTCGAGCAGATCCGCGACGCCGTGGCGAAGGTGATGGGCGACTCGAGCAAGGTGAGCATCGGCGAGAGCGGGAACATTCTGCTCGACGAGAGTATCCTCTTCGACGTCGGCTCCTCTGCGATCAAGCCAAACGCCGCCCCGGCCCTCAATCAGCTTGTGACAGTATTCGAGGCCTTCCTGCGCGACAGTGACAACGCCAAATACGTGGACAGTATCGTGATCTCCGGCCATACGGACAGTACGGGCTCCGACGCGGACAACCTTGTGCTCTCCACGGACCGTGCCAACGCCGTGCTCAATTATCTGCTCACCGGTCAGGGCGGCCGCCTGAGCCGCTATTCTTCGTACTTCTGCTCCGCAGGCTACGGGGAGACCCGCCCTGTCGCCAGCAACGATACGGAGGAGGGACGGCAGGAGAACCGCCGGATCGAGATCTCCATCATCCTTAAGGACGACAGCATCATGGATATCGTAGAGAGCTATCTTGATATCGACCTGCCGGGCAGCGCAGCGTCTGCTGCGGCCAACGGCTGAAAAACGAAAGAAAGGCAGGATAAGAACGATGGGCTTGTTTGACAAACTGAAGGGCAACGATATCGACGCGGGCGTGCAGCTGTACCGCCGCGCGGAGGGGGCGCTGCTGATCGACGTGCGCAGCCGTGAGGAATACGCGCAGGGCCACATCCCGGGCAGCATCAACCTCTCTCCGAAGGAGCTGCGAAACATCGACGAGATCGCCGTCGGCACCGATCAAAAGCTCTTTCTCTACTGCCTGGTCGGCGCACGCAGCGCGCAGGCGGCGAGCATGCTGAAGGCGATGGGCTATAAAAACGCCGTCAGCATCGGCGGGATCGAGAGCTACCACGGAGAACTGGAAAAGTGATCGCGTAAGCGCAGCGAGACCCCCGGCGAAATACGCCGGGGGTCTCGTTTTCGTATATAAGCTTCAGGCGAGCGCCGCACCGAGGGCCTTGCAGGCGGCGACCGCGTCGTCGTCCGGGGCGTCGTTGCAGATGACGCTGTCGCAGGCCAGGACCGCGCCGGCGGCCTTGCAGTCGTCCTCCCAGTTACGCATCCATTCGCCGTCACCCCAGCCATAGGAGCCGAAGAGGGCGATGGTCTTGCCGGAGAGCTTTCCCTTTACGGAGTCGAACATCGGTTCAAACTCGCTGTCCTCCAGACTCTCGCTGCCCATCGCGGGGCAGCCGAAGGCGATAGCGTCAAAGCCATCGACCAGGGAATCGCTGAAATCGGCGGCGGCGTACTTCGTTACGCTCGCGCCGGCGGCCTGCGCGCCGCTGACGACGGCCTTTGCCATCTCCTCGGTGTTGCCGGTCCCGCTCCAGAATACGACTGCGATCTTGCTCATAGTGTTACCATCCTTTCTTTTTTCAGACTGATACCGCAAGCTGTGCCAGGCAGCAGCCGGCGCGCAGCGACCTGCAGTAAGAGTCCGTGCATTTTTTATACTTTTCGAAGGTCTGCTGCGCGCGGGTCTCGTCGCCGTAGACCTTCCAATAGCCGATGCATTTGTAGTTCTTTGCTTTGTTGTCGATAAAGCCGCGCACGTCCTCCGGCGGGTAGCTTAAAAACAAGCCGATCTCGTGCGGAAAATCCGCGCCCTCAAGCAGGCGCTTGCGAAGCCGCTGCACGCAGGGTTCCACACGCAGGTCGTCATACCCCGCCGCGGTCAGGATCTCCTTCGCCGTTTTATCGCCGAGATCGCGCCGCAGGCCCGCGGGACGGAAGAGGTATAAGAGCGCGTGGCCGTTCGTGTAGCGCAGAGGCAGGATCCGCAGCCCGCGGGGCGCGAGCAGACGGTTGAGCTGGCGGATGTCCGACGCCATCTCCGCGCGCGTCGCATAGGAGAAGGAAAAGAGGCTGCCCGTCTTGAGCCCCGCCAGAGTCGGTGCACAGCACTGTACGAGAACGTCTTCCGACATGTATATCCTCCTCTGCGATCGATCGTTTACGCTGCTTATTGTGCCGCGTGCTTTTCAAGAATATTCCGCAGAGCGGACAGAGAACTGGTGGGACAGTGTTCGATCACGGTCCCTTTGCCCTTGATCTCGCTCATCGCGCCGTGCAGCATCTTGTGCGACATGGTGCTGGTAAAGAAGATCATCAGATCCGGATTTCCCAGTTTGTCCTTCAGACCGCCGCGCGGCTTGGTAAAGACCTTGGCCTGGCAGCGATAGGACGCACACAGTTCCTTGTAACGGCGTTCCATACATTCGTTTCCGCCTAAGATCACAACGCTCATAGAGTTCTCCTCTTAAGTTAAATATGTCTAACCAGCAAACAAAAATTAAAGCCTTTATAGGTTAAGGGCATCTAACTAATTCAGAGTATACCCTTCAATTCCCAGCTTGTCAATAGGAAATCTTTCAATTCCAAGAATTTCGGCGTTGAATTCCTGGTGCGGTGCGTCTATAATAAAGCAGAAATTACCAATAGGAGGCAGCGACATGAAACACGTCCTGGTCGTTCTGCCGGTCGAAGACCGGCACGTACACAAGCTGGAGGAAGCCGGAAAAGGCTGCAGCTTCGATTTCACCTTCGGGGAGGAGCCGACCGCAGAGCGGATCGCCCAAGCCGATGTCATTCTGGGGAACGTGCCTGCTGAGCGCATCTGCGCGTCCGAGCGGCTCGAGCTGCTGCAGCTCAGTTCCGCCGGGGCAGACCCCTATATTAAGCCCGGCGTGCTCGCCTCGAACACGGTGCTCTGCAACGCGACCGGCGCTTATGGGAAGGCGGTATCCGAGCACGCCTTCGCGATGACGCTCATGCTGCAGAAAAAGCTGCACCTGTACCGCGACGCGCAGCGTGGCGCCCTGTGGTCGGACGCGGGGACGGTCGTCTCCATGGCGGACGCTGTCGTACTCGTCGTCGGTCTCGGCGATATCGGGCTGCGCTTCGCCAGAATGTGCAAAGCGATGGGCGCCTACGTGATCGGCGTGCGCCGCAGAGCGGGGGAGCGCCCCGAGGGTGTGGACGAGCTGTGCCTGACGGAAGAGCTGGACGCGCTGCTCCCTCGCGCGGACGTGGTCGCTTCTTTCCTGCCCGGCTCCCCGGGAACGTATCATACTTACACGGCGGAGCGCTTTGCACGGATGAAGGAAAGCGCAATCTTCATAAACTGCGGGCGCGGCGGCGCTGTTGACGGAGCCGTGCTGGCGGATGCCCTGCAGCAGGGTCGGATCGCCGCCGCCGGCATCGACGTGACGGACCCCGAGCCCCTGCCCGCGGACAGTCCCCTTTGGGCGCTGGACAATCTGATGATCACACCGCACGTGTCAGGCTTCTATCATCTGCCGGAGACCTTCGAGCGCGTCGTGGATATCGCGGCGGAAAATCTGTCGGCGCATCTCGCCGGACGACCGCTCAGAAACGTCGTGGATTTCGAGACCGGTTACAAGCGCTGATCAGAC
>JAFUUR010000264.1 GCA_017477695.1 Oscillospiraceae bacterium
AGTTCACCGAGTATTTCAACAGCGACGGCACGAAGAACTATTACTACGAGCTGCAAAACGTCCAGTACGGCGAATACATCGCGCCGCAGGTGACGGGCGATCAGGTCCTCTCGGACGACACCATCGGCATCAACCTCAACGGTCGCCGCTACGGCTATGACTATACGACGATCATCGCCTGGGACGACGAGCACTATCAGTACGTCGGCCTGAAGGTGGAGGACGGACGGGTCGTGCCCTGCCCGCTTTCCGAGGCGCAGGATTTCTACTTTGCGATCCTCGAGGAGAAGGAGGGCGGCGACGACGAGCTGACGACGGTGGACACCGTTGACAACGGCCTGTACGGCATCACCATGCGGATGATCGACTTCAACAATCCGCTGCTCAATAACCGCGACAGCGCGCAGAGCACCTTCTTCAACGGCGACAATAACAACGCCGGCCTGCTCACCACGTATCTGGACGGGGATTATCCGCGGTCCACGGTCGCGCGGACCGGGCACGATCTCTCGCTGGCGGAGCTCTTCGCGGGAGCGACGGACGTCAACCAGCTCTTCATCCAGAGCGTGTACAACGAGAGCGGGTATTTCGAATACGACAGCACCCAGAACTTCGCCACGCTCATCGGGCCGGACGGACAGCCACAGAGCACCTTCATCGTGTACGACCAGCTCGCGGCGATTGGTACGGAGCAGACCAAGACCAGGACGCACGGGCAGTTCATGCCCTATAATATCATCGAGCCGGGCCTCCTCGCCGTTTCGACCAACCGGACGAACGTTCTGGGGCAGCAGCTGCCAGAGAGCGACCCGCGCTACGATGAAAAGCTGTATCTGATCCCGCAGAACGACGCGGATTACTTCTTCGGCATGGAGATGGAGGCCAGCTTTACCCAGACCGCCAGCGGCCTGGACGCCTGGGGGCACGATATCATTTTCGAGTTCTCCGGCGACGACGACTTCTGGCTCTACGTGGACGGAGAGCTGATCCTCGACCTGGGCGGCGTGCACTCCGCCATGGTCGGCTCGGTCAATTTCCGAACCGGCGTCGTGACCAGCAGCCGCGGCAATTCCACGCTGTATCAGTTGTTCCGGTCGCACTATGCCGAGCGCGGCATGACTGCGGACCAGATCAGCGCCAAGCTGGACGAGATCTTCCAGCAGAACGAGAACGGACAGTACGTCTTCAAGGATTACACCAACCACACCATGAAGATGTTCTACATGGAGCGCGGCGCGGGCGCCTCGAACCTGAAAATGCGCTTCAACCTGGCTTCCGTGAAGCCGGGCACGGTGCTCCTGAGCAAGACCCTCTCCGGCGCGGAATCCGACAGCTACGACCTGGTCGAGTTCCCGTATCAGATCTGGTACACGTCCGAGGAGGACGCGGGGCTGCACCTGCTGACGAAGGATACCCCGGGCGCGAAGGTCCTCTATGCGGGGACCACCGCCGAGGTGCCATATGCGGCCAGCTTCACGACTGTGGACGGGATCCGGTATGAGGACGTGTTTTTCCTCAAGCCGGGACAGACGGCGGAGATCGAGCTGCCGAAGAAAACGATCGACTACTACGTGATCGAGTGCGGCGTCAACACGGACATCTATGACGCGGTCACCGTGTACGAAGCCGCCATCGGAGACGGCGCTCTCGTTACCGGCACCTACGTGGACGAGGACGGCGCCGTGCATACCGGTACTTATCCGGGGACGAGCCGGTCGGATTACCGCATAGGCGCGGCCACCATCGAGGCCCGCCCGCAGGTCATCTATGACAACCACGTGCGCGAAGGCGCGATGCGCACGCTCTCCATCACGAAGCGGCTGTACGCGGAGGACGGCGAGACGCTCCTGCACTATACGGACGATGACCCCGCGCTGGTGGATGACAGCGTCTTCACCTTCCGCCTGTACCTCGGCAGCGAGAATGCCGACGCCGACGCGCTGCCGCTGGCCAATATGTTCAAGTACTGCGTCCGCGACCGATACGGAGAATACTGCACCTGGGATGCGGAGGACCAGTGCTTCCTCTCGCTCGGGAAGAACGAATACGACGAGCTGACCGACACGGAGAAAGAGGCAGCCACCTTCGTCACCTCGATGAACGGCTCCATCTCCAGGATCCCGGCCGATTACACGGTCGAAGTGCGCAACCTCATCGTGAGCACCCAGTATAAGGTCGAGGAGCGCTCGTGGGAGATCCCGAAGGGCTACACGCTTCGTGTCCTGCAGGATGCCTATACACGCGTGGACGTGGAGCCTGAGGACCAGCAGAGGACGCCGTATTCCGGCGTGATCCTGGTGGACGAGGACCCGAAGATCGAGGTGCGCAACCAGAAGGGCTGGGGCCTGACCGTGGAAAAGGTTTGGTCGGACAAGGACTTCATGGCCAGACACGACGACATCTACTTCGCCGTCTATCTGGACGGGGAGCTGGTGGAGGGTACCGTGCGCCGCCTTAAGACGGACGAGTCCGAGATCTACTACTTCTTCCCGGATCTGTACGACAAAGACGGCTACAGCCGTGAGTTCGCAGAGTTCGTCATCCGTGAGGTCGAGGTCGCAGCTCCGGAGGGCGGCAGCCTCAGCGTGGACGACGACGGCGTCGTGACCGGCTATGCCTCCGTGACGCCGCTCGAGGGCGAAGACCCGAAGCTCACCATCGGCGGGCAGCCGGTGGGCGGCGTTTATCGTGCGGACGGCTTTACCTATTCCGTGATCTATCAGCCGGGCGAGGAGACGACGAAGAACGAGAACGTGCGCACCGATACGGTGACGAACTCCCGCCCTGGCATCGAGCTCTATAAGACGGACTGGGATGGGGCCGACCTCTCGGGCGCGGTCTTCACCCTGGTCGATGAAAACGGAGACAACGTCGCCGCGGCGACCTACACCTCCGACAGCAGCGGCCTCATCACGATCGCATATCTCTCCGAGGGCAGCTACACGCTGCGGGAGATCGCGGCGCCCAGGGGCTATCTGATCCTCAAGGATCCGCTGACGATCACGGTGGACGAGGATTATGAGGTCACTGTCAACGGCGGAGCGGAGAGCGAATACTATACGGTCGTCAAGGGCGACGGCACGATGGCCGCGACCATCACGATCAAGGACCGGCCTGCCGCCCTGCAGATCCGCAAGGTGGACGCCGAGAGCGGTCAGCCGATTGCGGGCGTGCGCTTCGACCTGTACGGCGAGGTGGCGGACGTCGGCGGCACCATGCGCAAGGCCCCGGATCCCAAGAAGGGGTATACGGGCATGATCACGGACGCAAACGGTGTCCTGCGGGAGATCGGTATGGATCTCGGCGCCGGCACCTATTATCTGACCGAGACGAGAGCGGCAGGCGGCTATGCGCTCCTGCAGGGCGACGTGATTTTCACCATCGGCAGCGACGGCAGCGTGACGGTCGCCGCGGGGATGGAGGACTGGCTCACGACGCTCGAGGGTGACGACGGCTCCGTGTCTTACGTCATTTCCGTGCCGAACGTCGGTCTCAAGCCGGTCGCGATCCGCAAGGTCTGCATGGGCACCGACACCGTTCTTGCAGGCGCGTCCTTCGCCCTCTACCGTGCGGAGGATTATGACGACGCGGCCGAGACCCCGATCCAGGATGCCGAGCCCGTCATGACGGGCACGACCGGCGCAGACGGCCGGCTGACGCTGGGCGTCCTCGACTACGGGCAGTATCGCCTCGTCGAGACCGCGGCGCCCGACGGCTACGTCCTGAAGGAGAAGGCGATCAGGATCACCGTGTCGGCGAGCGGTGTCACCTACGACGAGGGCACGTCCATCTCCGTCAACGGCACGGGCGTGACCTTCGACAGGGAGACCGGCACCTATACGCTGACGATCAGCAACTCCTCCGGCTACGTTCTTCCCGCGACCGGCGGCCGCGGGACCGGAGCGCACACGCTGATCGGCGCGCTGCTGGCGTTTGCTGCCGGCGTGCTGTTGTGCGCAAAGAAACGCCGACCGGCGTAAGCGATCAAAAAAGAAGCGGACCGTGCCCGAGGGCACGGTCCGTTTTGCGCCCCGCACCGGGGCTTGCCAGCGCGCACGGTGCTTGGTATACTGTTCCTGTCAGATCCAGATCGGAGGTCGCCCATGAAAAGAGCCGCAGCGCTGCTGCTGATCATCGTCCTTTTGCTTCTGCCCGCCTGCGGCACGAGGCGTACCGCTGCTGCGCATTACGACGTGGTCGTGGGGACGGATCTGCATTATATCGCCCCGGCGCTGACGGATCACGGCGCGTATTTTACCGAGCTCGTAGACGGAGCGGACGGGAAGCTGACGCGCTGGAGCGAAGAGTTGACGGATGCTTTCCTTGCGGAGGTGATCGCGCGGCGGCCGGAGGCCCTTCTGCTGACCGGAGACCTCACGTTCAACGGCGCCGTCATGAGTCACGAGGCCCTAGCGGAGAAGCTGCGCGCCGTCGAGGCCGCGGGCGTCCCGGTGCTGGTGCAGACCGGCAACCACGACGTGTACGATCCGGACGCCGCCCGCTTCTCCGGCGACGGGTTCACGCGCGTCCCGTCGGCAAGCTCGGCCGCTTTCCGGGAGATCTACGCGGCGTTTGGATATGACGAGGCCCTGGCCGTGGATGAGGACTCTCTGAGCTACCTCTATCCGCTCAACGCCGACACCCTCGTGCTGATGCTCGATGCCAATACCGCGCACGACCCCTGCGGCCTGTCGGACAAGACGCTCGGTTGGGTGGAGAAGCAGCTGCGTGCTGCAAGCAGAGAGGGCCGATACGTGCTCGCTGCCGGGCATCAAAACCTG
>JAFUUR010000265.1 GCA_017477695.1 Oscillospiraceae bacterium
GAGCACGGTCTGGGTCTGAAGGAGATCCAGGACACGATCGCGACGATCGATCCGCTGCCGGGTGCGAAGGCGTTTTTGGACGAGCTGCGCTCCGTCACACAGGCCGTCATCCTTAGCGACACCTTCTCTGAGTTCGCCAAGCCTCTGATGCAGAAGCTCGGCTGGCCGACGATCTTCTGCAACGAACTGGTCGTCTCAGAAGACGGTACCATCACCGATTACAGGATGCGCACCGAGAACACCAAGTACAGCACGGTCCGCGCGTTCCAGTCCATCGGCTACGAGACCATCGCCTGCGGCGACAGCTTCAACGACTTGGGCATGATCCGCGCCAGCAAGGCGGGCATCCTTTTCCGAAGCCCCGAGGCCATCCGGCGGGACAATCCTGACCTCCCCGCCTGCGAGACCTACGAAGAGCTGCTGCAGAACATCAAGAAGGCCATGGGTATGGCGTAACGCCTGCAGGCACGAGCGGCACGGTGTATACCGTGCCGCTTCGTTATTTGCCTAGTCAGTTTACATAATTTGCAGATTTTGTGATTATGTTACTTGATTACACGAGGCCGTAAGGCCAGCCGATCAGACTGCCGATATCGTAGAGCCTGGTGTAGCCGAGTGCCTCCAGCTTCTCCGCGGCCATGGCGCTGCGGTAGCCGCTGCGGCAATAGACGAGAACGGGCGTGTCGCGGCCGGGGATGAGCTCCGCCGCGCTCTCCGCGGTGATCTCGTCCACCGGGAGCAGCAGCGCGTCGACGGCGTGCCCCGTGATATACTCCTCCTCCTCGCGCACGTCGATCAATACGCAGTCCGGCAGATCGTCCAATAGTTGCCTGGCCTGGGCGAAGTCCACTTTTTTCCGCATCCAGCTCTCCCCTTTCCGCGCCAGCGTCCGTGCCGCGGCTTTTCCGCAGCCTATACGGATGCCCGTCGGCTACCCTGCCGCCGCGCTTCCTGCTGTGCGAGCATCATTATACACCCGCCCCGGCTGTTTTGAAACCCCGTTTCGACGAAAAACCGGCGCTGTGCTGGCCGCACAGCGCCGGTGCCGTTTTGAACCTTATCTGCGGAAGCCGCCTCCCATGCCGGGGCCGCCCGGCCGTCCGCCGTAGCCGCCGTCCTGCCGGTCGAACTGGTCGCCGTCCATGCCCGGACCGCCGCCCATGCCCGGGCCTCCGAAGCCGCCCATCCCGCCGTTGCCGTAGGTGATGGAGCTCAGGGTAACGGTCTCGCTGACCGTCCCGGCGGTGACCGTGTAGGTGCCGCCCTGCTCCAGGCCCGCGGTGCTGATGACCACGGATTGATAGCTCTTGCTCGGCGTGAAGCTCGCCAAAACCTTGCCGCTCTCATCCGCAACGGAGACTGTGGTACCCGCCGCCTGCGCGGTGGAGAGGTTCAGCAGGATACTGCCCTGAGTCGATCCGCTGCCGAAGTTGACAGCCATGCCGCTCGCGCCCACGGCGATCACGGTGCCGCCGCTGATCGAGGCGCCGGTACCGTAATCGAGCGCGCCGTTGCCGTTGTTCGTGGGGCCGTTCACGTAGATCTCGCCCCCGCTCACGATCAGCTCGCCGTTGGCGTCCAGTCCGTCGCCGCCGGCATCCACCACGACGGTGCCGCCGCTGATGGTCAGCGTGGAGCCGCTGTCGGAGCCGAAGGGATCCCCGCCGAAGGGGCCGAAGGCGTTGGAGCCGTCGTTGCCGCCGGCGGCGTTGACGCCGTCGTCGGAGGCGACGATCTGCACGCTGCCGCCGCTGATAAGGATATCGTTGGTCTCCAGGCCCTCGTAGCTCTTCGTGACGTCCACGCTGCCGCCGCTGATCGTCAGCGTGTTGTCCGCGTGGATGCCGTCATCGCCGCTCGCGACCGTCAGCTCGCCGCCGCTTACGGTGACGGTGTTGTCGGAGTGGACGCCGTCATCCTGCGCGGTGACGCTGACCGTGCCGCCGCTGATCTCGATGACGCCCTTCTCGCTGTCGTCCTCGTTGCCGGACCAGATCCCCTTCGTGCCGCTGAAGATGCTGACCGCGCCGTCCTCGATGATGACGCTGTCCTTGCCGCTGAGGCCCTTGCCCGCGGCGGTGATGTCCCACGTGCCGCCCTTGACCTTCAGATCGTCCTTGCTGACCACGCCGTGCCCGCTCTCGCTGGAGATCTCGACGGCGCCCTCCCCGTTCAGGTTCAGATCGCACTTGGCGAACACCGCCGCGTCTACGTTATTGTCGTCGCTCTGCACGAATTCGCCGAGCGCACGCAGCTCGTTTTCACTTTCGGCCGCGGCGTACAGGATCACCTTGTCCGCGCTGAGCGCGTAGACGGCGGCGCTGCCGGTCTTCGTGATGCTGACCCCGTCGAGGATCAGCTTGACTTTGGCCTCCTGGTCTGCGTCGACGACGATCTGACCGTCGCTGAGGGTGCCGGTGAGGCGGTAGGTGCCCTCCTGCGTAATGGTGACGGTGCTGCCGTCCACGGAGACGCCGTCGCCCGTGACCTTCGTGCCTCTGTCGCTCAGGCTGATGAGGATCTCGTCCTCCGCCGCCGCGGCGCTCAGTGCCGCGGTCTGTGCGGTTGCGGTCTCCTTCTCGCTGCCGCCCGCGGCGGAAGCAGAGGGGCTCGCGCAGGCGGTCAGGACCGCCCCGGCGAGCAGGACCGCCAGGATACCATGAAAGCGTTTACGCATCGTTCTTCTCCTTTCTTACAGCTCCGCGGGCTCGGTGGCCTGCGCGGAGAGATTGATCTCCAGGTTGCCGTTGCGGCAGCGGAGCGCGTCGATCATGTTCTTTTCGCTCCCGCTCTCCCGGAGCGTGAGCTCGTAGGTCAGCCGGTTGAGACTGCCGAGGTTGGTGGTCTTGACCCGCACCATGCGGGCGTCGGTCGTGTACATTTCAAAGATATCGTCAAAAGCCCCGGCGTATTCGAGGCTCTCGGGGACAGTGATCTGCAGCGTCTTGCGCAGCTCGTCGCCCTTCCGGCCGCCGAAGCCGACGCGGGCGTAAAAGGTATCCGCCAGGCACATGATCAGCGCGAAAAGCGCCGCGAGGCCGGGGCAGCCCATGCCGCAGGCGAGGCCGGCGGCCATCGAGATGAACACCGCGGCGATCTCCTTCGCGCTGCCGGGCGCGGAGCGGAAGCGCACCAGCGAGAAGGTACCCGCTACGGCGACGCCCGCGCCGATGCTGCCGCTGACCATGAGGATGATCGTGGCCACCACTGCGGGCAGCATCGCCAGGGTCACGGCGAAGCTGCGGCTGCAGCGGTTGTTATGCAGATAGACGAGCGCCTGCAGGGCGCCGATCAGCAGCGCTGAGAAGAGGATGATGAAAAACACGCCCACGGTCAGCGTATCCGTGCCGCTATTATAAATTCCCGAAAATGAAGATTCAAGCACAAGTAACACCCTGCCTTTCCTTGTCTGCGCGTTCGCAGATCGTTTTATACGCCTCGCCGTACTTGGAGAACGAGGCCTGGCGGATCTCCGCCGCGTCGAGCACCTCCACCAGCCACAGCGGGATGGTGCCGGCTGTCTTCACTTCGAAGAGAGAATGCCGCGGCAGAAGCAGATGCTCGCCGCCCGGCGCGGCCGTGAGCTGCATGGCCGTCTTCCGCCAGCAGATATTTTTATCGAAGGTCGCCCGCAGCTCCGGGTCCTCTTTGGAGAAATACGCGCTGCGGTCGTAACACAGGTAGACCGCCGGGCGCAGGGCGCGGTAAAAGCGGCGGAAGTATTCGATCTCCCGGCCGATCTGGCTGTCCTCCGGCAGAGGCGCCCAGCCCGCCATATAGGCGGCCGCCTCATGCTCCTTGAGGGAGATGCGCCGCTTGTAGACGACGCCGTCGTATTTCTTCTTCAGCTCCAGAAAAACCTCGGAGTTCGCGTTGGCCCGGCCGTAGCTGCGCATGCGCAGCTTTTCCTTATAGACCGGCTTTTCCAGCGATTGGCGGACGAGCCGATAGTCCGGCGTGTCGTAGTAGACGTTGCAGATCGTGCTCTCCCCGTGCGGATCAGGCAGCATATGCTCCGCGAACGCCTGCTCGACGACGGCCCTCTGGCGGCTGTCGAGCATGAACTTGATCTCATACCTCTGAAAGATGTCGTTTTCCACCGATATCGCCTCCCGTTTTCTTGATCTGGCCCTATCTTACCGGAGGAAACTTAGATTTGACTTAGAAAAATAAGAACGATTTTTGAACGATGCGGAAAGCGGCGCCCCGGAGACCAAGTCTCCGGGGCGCCGCGCGTGAAAACCGCCCGGGGGATCCTCCCCCCGGGCGGTCGCTGTGTTTTGCTATGGCACCCGGATCTCCTTAAGCGTCAGATCCCGCCCCGTCAACGGGGTGAGTTTTGTGCCGCGGCAGCGCGGGCAGGTCAGGTCGTTCAGATCCGCCACGAACTCCGCGTCACAGTCGAGGCATTTGGCGGTGCCCGCCAGCTCCTCGACCACAAACTCCGTGTCCTGCAGCTCGGTGCCGTCGGTGACGGCCACCCAGCAGTCGGCCAGGAAGTTGGGCATGACGCCGCTGAGCGAGCCGACCTCGACCGTGATGCGGCTGATCACGTCCAGCTCCTCGTCCTTCATGATCCCGCGCACCATTTTCAGCATGGCGTCGCAAATCCCGAGCTCGTGCATTACTTCGTTACCGCTCTCTTGACGATGCCGCCGGTCTTCCTGACCAGGTTTTCCGCCGCCTTGATGGACATGGTCTCAAAGCTGCCGGCATGCCAGTCGCGCACTTTCTTGAGGTGGATGGCGTCGAACTTGCAGCGCGTGGTGCAGATGCCGCAGCCGATGCACAGATACGGATCGACCTTGGTCGCCCCGCAGCCGAGGCAGCGGGCGGTCTCCTTGCGGACCTGCTCTTCGGTGAAGGTCACGCGGGCGTCGGCGAAGGTTTTGGCCTTCTCCTTGTTGTAGCCGTGGACCTGGCGATGGGTCTTGTCGAAGCCGGCGACCTCGAGCTGGACATGCTCCTTGTCCAGGGCGGTATAGACGCGGCGGTCGCGGCCCATGGTGAGGGTCTGGCCGGGGTGGAC
>JAFUUR010000266.1 GCA_017477695.1 Oscillospiraceae bacterium
AAGTTTTGCTATGCATACGCCCAGCTTCCGGCGCCGCCTTCTGGCGGCGGTCGTCAGTCTGGCCGTCGCCGCGGCGCCCCTGCTCTCCGGCTGTGGGGCGCAGAACGGCGGCGGCGATCCCGTGAGCGCCGCCCCGGCGGCGACCGCGAGCCCCGCGACTCCGGAGCCGGCCTACGCCGACCGCCGCGAAAAGGCGCCCGAGTATGACAAGGAGGAGACCGTCTACGCCAAGGCGGACGCCTCCGGCGAAGTCCGCTCCGTGACCGTGGAGTGCGTGCTCCATTACGGCGGCGAGGCCGGCGTGGTCGAGGACGTGTCCGACCTCGAGGATATCAAAAACAGCGAAGGCGACGAGGAGTTCACCCAAGAGCGGGACGGCGCCCTGTTCTGGGAGGATCACGGAGAGAAGATCCGCTACGAGGGCACGAGCAGCCGCGAGCTGCCTGTCACCGTCTCGATCAGCTACGAGCTGGACGGCAAAGCCGTCAGCCCTGAGCAGCTCGCAGGGAGGAGCGGCCACCTGCGTATGCGCTTCGATTATCAGAACAACAGCGCGACGACCGTCACCGGCGTGCGCAGCGGCAGCAAAGAGGAAACAGAGACCTGCGTGCCCTTCCTGGCGCTCACCGTCGTCATGCTCCCGGAGGAGACCTTCAGCAGCGTCGAGGCGACGAGCGGACGGCTGCTGCGCATGGGCGATCAAAGCGTCTTCATCGGCTATGCCCTGCCGGGCCTCACGGAGTATCTGCGCCTGCAGGACTACAAGCTGACCAAGGAGCTGGATATCCCCCTGTACGCGGAGTTTGAGGCCGACGTGGAAGACTTCTCGCTCGACTTCACCTCCACGATCGTCAGCAACCGCCTGTTAGACGAGCTCAAGGATGCGGATCTGAACGATCTGGACGACTTCGCGGTTTCGACGGACGATCTGTCCGCCGCGCTCTCCAAGCTTGCGACCGGGGCGCGCAAGCTCGCGACCGGCGCGGCCTCTCTGCAGGACGGCCTGTCCCAGTACGCAGACGGCGTCGCGGGTGTGAGCGACGGCGCGAAAGGCCTGAGCGACGCCTTGAACGGCATGCGCGACCAGTTCTCCGGCGCGCAGGCGGACATGAACGAGCTGCTCGCCTCGCTGTCGGCAAGCAATTCCCCCTCCGACCTCAGCTCCCTCCTCGCAGCGCTGAACGAGCTGACAAGCGCGCTCAGCGCTTTCCAGGCGCAGCTTGACAGCGCGGAGTCTTACCCCGCGCTCGTCGGCGGCAAGGTTGCCGGAGCACAGTCCGCCCTCTCCTCGGCGAGCTCCGGGATCGCCTCTCTGCTTGCAGATCCCGATCTGACGGAAGCGCAGAAGCAGGCGCTTTCCTCCGTCAGCAGCGGCATCCAGTCGGCGCAGAACGAGCTCTCCGGTATCTCCGGTCTGTCCTCCGACGCTTTTGCCTCCGGCATCGAAAGCCTGTCCGCAGCAGCGGATAAGCTCAGCCGCCAGGCCGCCGCGGCGAAGGCAACGCCCGAGCAGCTGCAGCAGCTGCAGGCTCTGCTCTCCGAGACCTCCGCTCTCTGCGCCGGAGTGAGCTCCCTCGCGCAGAGTGCGTCCGCTCTCGCGGAGGGCGCCGCCGCACTGAACGAGAGCGGCGCGGGCATCCGGGAGTCCTCCGAGGCGTTTACCGAGGCGCTCAAATCCCTCTCCAGCGGCGTCTCCAAATTCCGCAACGCGGGCGTCTCGGAGCTCAGCGAGCTCGGCGGCTGGCGGCTGCGCAGCCTGCTGACCCAGCTGCGCGCCATGCGTCTTGCGGACGAGGGCTTCGACAGCTTCAGCGGCCGGGCCGAGGGGCGCACGGGTACCGTCCGCTTCATCATAGAGACCGACGCCATTGAATAAAGATATGCAAAACCGCCTGCCGGCAAGTGCCGGCAGGCGGTTTTGCACGTTCGTTCAGGCTTTCTTTCTGAACAGCTTTTCATATATCACGGACAGTCCATAGGCCGCCATCGGGATCATCAGCAAAAAGAAGGTACAGGCGTATTGGGACTTGGCCTCGAACAGGATGTGATAGAGCATCCCGCCGAGCAGGATCAGCGGCAGCAGGCACTCGCAGATCTCGCGCCGCCGCCATAGCGCCGCGAGCGCAGCCGTCAGTCCGAAGAGGATAAGCTGTTGATAGGCGTTCATCACGGCCTTGAGCGTCCCCTCCCCGTCTCGGCAAAGCAGCGTATACAGCCGCCCCGGCTCCGAAAAGTGCTCGCGCACGTTGTTGTTCCAGATGACCTCGTAGGTCGGCTCGTTCCACTGGCTCAGGAATTTGCGGTCAAAGAAGGCCAGCGCCTCCCCCGGATCCCCGCGGAATTCTTCGAGCCGCCGTGCGATCGCTTCTCTGGCCGTCCGTGCCGAGGCCGCCCGGTCGCCTCCCGCCTTCTCGAAGGCGTTGACCGTATAGGT
>JAFUUR010000267.1 GCA_017477695.1 Oscillospiraceae bacterium
CTCTTGAGCTTGGCGCACAGCACGTCCACCTGGATGTCGCCCGCGCCGGAGATGACCATCTGATGGGTCTCGGCGTTGTTGACCAGATTGAAGGAGATATCCTCCTCGTTGAGACGGGCGAGACCGCCGGCCACCTTGTCGTCCTGGCCCTTGGTCTTGGGGGAGATGGCCATGGAGTAGCACGGTTCGGGCATCTCGATGGCGGGCAGCTCCTCGTCGCTCTTGGGATCGCACACGGTGTCGCCGGTCTTCCAGTCCATCTTGCCGACGGCGACGATATCGCCGCAGCAGGCGTCCTTGACCTCGGTGGTCTTCTTGCCGCAGATGGTGTACAGACGGCCCAGCTTATCGGTGCTGGAGGCGCGCAGGTCGCGCAGGGACATGTCGGAACTGACGCTGCCCTTCAGGACCTTGATGACGCTGTACTTGCCGAACTGGTCGGAAATGGTCTTGAACACGAAGGCCTGCGTGGGGGCGGCGGGGTCGACGCCCTCGGCCTCGGCCGGATTGGGCACGTAGTCCACGATGGCCTGCAGCAGCGCGTCGGTGCCGATGTTCTGCATGGCGGCGCTGGCGAACACGGGGACGACGCTGCGGTCCTTCATACCGGCCTTGATGCCGGCGACCATGTCGGCCTCGTCGAGCTCCATCGTGTCGAAGAACTTCTCCATGAGCTCCTCGGTGGCGCCGGCGGCGGTCTCCATCAGCTCCATGCGCAGATCCTCGACGTGGCCCGCGTCGGCCGCGGGGACGGCGCCCTTGCTGGTCTTGCCGCCCTTGGTGAGGTAGGCGACGTTGTGCACCAGGTCGATGACGCCGGTACCGTCGGAGGTGGGGATGGTGACGGGAGCGACGATGCTGCCGTACTTGGCGCGCAGCGCCTCGACGACGGCGAAGTAGTCGCCGTGCTCCTCGTCGCACTTGGCGACGATGAACATGGTGGGCAGGTTCGCGGCCTTGAGGTATTTCCAGGAGCGCTCGGCGCCGACGGAAAGCCCGTCCTTCGCGGTCACGAGGATCGCGCCGGCCTCGACCGCGCGCAGGGCGCAGAGCACCTCGCCGACGAAGTCAAAGTAACCCGGGCAGTCCAGCACGTTGATCTTGCACCCGCCGAAGCTCAGCGGAGCCAGGGAGGTGGAGATGGTGATCTGGCGCTTGATCTCTTCGGCGTCGTAGTCACAGACGGTGTTCCCGTCGCTGACCTTGCCCTGACGGTCGGTGCCGCCGGTGACGAAGAGCATGCTCTCGGCGAGACTGGTCTTGCCGCTGTTGCCGTGGCCCAAAAGGCAGATGTTGCGAATGTTTTTGGTTTCCATGTGTTGCTTCCTCTCTGTCAGATATATCCAAAGTCAAAACTGTTGCCAGTATGTCCAATCTATTATACACGAACGGCCGGGGCTTGGCAACCATTATTTTTGCGCCGCCGCGCTTCCCGCGGGAGAGAAAAAAGCCGCGCGCCGCCGAAGCGGCGCGCGGTGCCCGGAGCGGGGAAGGCGCAAACGCCTTACGCGCTCTTCTTGTTGAGCTTTGCGCGTACGATGGTGAAGGCCGGGATGACCAGGCCCACGATGCCGGCGTAGCCGATGTAGCCGGTGACCTTCTGCGTCAGGACGCCCATGCCCAGCGAGGCGCCGAAGGCGGCGATGCCCAGCAGGATCGCGGTGATGACGGCGCGGCGGAGCTGGAGGTTCTTGATGAAGGAGAACAGCGAGCTGAAGCGGACGCAGCCGGCGTTCGCGATGCCGGCGGCGCTGGTCAGCACGGCGAGGGTCATCAGGATCGCGAAGACGCTCACCAGCCAGGGCATGCCCAGACCCATGATCACGGCCATGATGGGGTTGGAGTTCTTGCCGAGGTTGATGATGTCGGGGTTCACGGGGATGTAGCCGAAGAGGGTGGCGGCGATGGCGATCATCAGCACGACGGTGATGATGTAGCCGGTGATGACGGCCTTTTTGGTGTCGGCTCTGCTTTCCAGCAGGTCGGACACGGACATGACGTTGAAGGCGATGGTGGACTGGAAGCAGCCGTAGAGGATGGCCTTCCAGATGGCGTTGAGCAGGGTGTTGTTCTGCTCGATGGCGGGGGCGGCGAAGGCCGCGGCGTAATCGGGCTTGCCGGAGGCGGAGCTCAGGATGAAGATCAGCAGCACGATGACGACGATGGCGTACATCATGTACTTGGAGGAGCGGGCCACCAGCTTGGAGCCGTAGAGGCACAGCAGCGCCGCCACGATGATGGTCGGGATCGCGGAGGCCCAGAAGCTGAGGTGGAAGAGGTTGCCGAGGATGGTGGCCTCGCCGCGGATGGCGAGTCCGCCGGCGCCGATGACCGTGCCGATGAAGAGGATGTCGTAGAAGATCGGCATGATCTTGGCGAGAGGGCCGTCGCCGAAGGCGGCGTTGACGAAGGAGCGGTAGTTGGTGGTGCCGTTGCTGCGGGCGAATTCTACCATGTAGAACATGACGCTGCCGGTGAGGAGCATGGCCAGCAGAGGCATGACCAGGCCGATCCAGCCGTATTTCTCATAGTACTGGGCGGAGAAGACGCCGGTGGCGAAGCCGGGCCCGAAGTGGCCGCCGAGCCACACGGAGGCGACGCCGAGGTAGGATGCCGCGAAGATACTGCTTTTTTTCATGTTTTTTCTCTCTCTTTCCTCGTGGATTTTGCAGGGGTCGGGGTTTATGGGTGATCAAAGGACGTCCTTCCGATGACGGCGTCCTTCAGGTCCTGGGCCATCTGCATATGCAGGGGGTGCGTGAGATAGGGCTGCAGCGCCTCCGGTCCGTCCAGCCGTACGACGGCCATGAGATCGGCGTTGGAATCGCGCTGCACGCAGCTGCGGTAGACGACGGCGTCGTTGAGATAGTCGAGCGCCTCGTCGAGCGCGGCGTAGGTCTGCCGCACGCGCGCCTCGACGGCGTCGAGATCGGCCTCGGGGGCGATCTTGAGCAATACGTAATGGATCACGGGGTCTCCTCCTTTCCGGGAAGATGGGACCGCACGCGCGGTCAGAAGCGCAGGAACAGGCTCACCGCGACGGCGGGCAGGGTCCACACGAGCATGAGCAGCAGCAGCACGCCCGCGCTCACGTAGCCGGAGGCCAGCAGCAGCGCGAACACCGCCGCCATGCTGACGACCGCCGCGAGCACCGCCGCGAGCAGGTTCACGCGCGTCGCCACGAAGATGCTGCGCCCGGTGTCGGCCATGTGCACGAGCGGGCCGAGGCCCTCGCGGCAGATGACCGCCGCGATGCGGCTCTCCCTGGCGGGCTTGGCCTCGCTGATGGCGAAGCGCTCCACGTAGGGCGGGAAGTCGTAGCCGTCGGTGGCCACGTCAAAGATGGTGTGCAGGGTCTCGGGGCTGATGTTGAAGTCCCGGATGGCGAAGACCGGGTGCCGGTTGGAGCGGATCAGCCCGACCAGCGCCGCGCGCACCTGCGGCAGGGGCTTATACTGCATGTTGAAGATGCCGTAGAGCACCCCGTCGATCGCGAGCAGGACCGACGTGCGGGTGACGAGCCGGAAGGGGATGCGCACGTTCATGAGGCGCATGAGGTCGGTGGAGCCGCACAGCACGGTCTCCCCGTTGATGATGCCCTTCATGCCTCCGCCGGAGAGGTACTCGAAGTTCTCCACGCGGCGCATGGCGCCGCCGTTTTTCTGCATCAGGTCGCCGAAGCAGTTGGCGATGCCCGAGCCGGAGGCGGTGATCATGGTGCCCGCGTAGGAGATGATCTTCTCCGCGGGGGCGTCGGCGAAGATGCGCACGCTCTCGATCTCGACGCTGCCCTCGGGGAAGAGGTCGCGGTCGGTGACGATGAGGTTCTCGCTGCGGCCGATATCGCTCACGCCGGACCAGCCGGCGATGGCGGCGCCGCTCGAGAAGATGCGCAGGGAGCCGAGGCAGTAGGGCAGGGCGAAGCACAGCAGCGCCGTCACGGGGATGGACGGGCACAGGATCGCCGTCAGCACGTACAGGAAATCGGAGGCGCTGTGCTTCGCGAGCACGACGACGACCGTCAGCAGCAGCGCGAACAGCAGCAGGAACGGCGAGAGCTTGACGAAGAGCGTCTCGTCGGGCGGGGCCTCCTCCGCGCGGCGGACGAAGCCCGTCGCCGGGCGGACGGATTTGAGCAGGGTGAGGTC
>JAFUUR010000268.1 GCA_017477695.1 Oscillospiraceae bacterium
CCTGGCGAGAAGCACGCGCTGACGCTGACCATCGCTGATGCGCTCAAAATCCCTTCCGGCCAGGTCGGATACCCCGACCAGCTCCATGGCCTGCGCGACCTTTCGCCGGTCCTCGTCAGAGAGTATACCCAGGCGGCCGGTGTAGGGATAACGGCCGAGAGCTACGACCTCCTCACAGCGGATGAGCTCCGTATCCGGCTTTCCGGTGAGGACCGCGGCGAGCGAGCGGGCGACTGCAAGATCCGACAGCTCACGCAGCGGGCTGCCGGAGAGAAGTATCGTGCCTCCTACGGGCGGCAGCTGCCGGATTAGAGTCCGGATCAGGGTGGTTTTTCCGGCGCCGTTCGGCCCGACGACGCTGAGGACCTCACCCGGCAGCGCCTGGATGCTGATCTTCTCCACAACGGAGCGACCGTCATAGCCTACGGCAAGCTCCCGCGTTTCAAGACATGGTGTTATCATCCGACGACCTCCTTTACTGCGCGCGTCTCTTCTGCCTGGCCAACAGCATCCAGATCACGACGGGGGCGCCGAAGACGGCCGTGACGGAGCTGATGCTCAGCTCGGTCGGGGCAAAGAGCGTGCGCGCGATCAGATCGCAGAAGAGGCAGAACACCGCGCCGCCCAGAAAGCAGGCTGGGATCATCAGCAGCGGCTTCGAGGATCGAAACAGGCTTTTGACCAGATGCGGCACGGCGATGCCGACGAAGGAGATCGGCCCGGCAAAGGCCGTAACGGTCGCGGCGAGGATGCTGGAGAGGAGGATCAGCTCGATGCGAATGCGGCGGACGTTCACGCCCATGCTGCGCGTGTAGGCCTCGCCGAGCTGGTAGGCGCTCATGGGCTTGGCCAGGAAGAAGCTCAGCACGAGCGCCGCAAAGACGGTGACGGCTGCGCTGCGCAGGCCGGACCAGCTCGTCCCCGAGAAGCTGCCCATGGACCAGTTATGCAGATTCACGATGTTGGAGTCGTCCGCAAAGGTCACGACGATATCGGTGACCGCCGTGCAGATATAGCCGATCATGACGCCGCAGACGATCAGCAGCGCCATGCTTCGCAGCCGTGTTGAAGCAAGCAGGACGATCCCCATCGAGAGCATGGCGCCGAGAAAGGCGGACAGGATCATGCCTGCGGCATTCAGCAGTACGCCGTGGGCCAGACAGTAGATCATGGTGAGCGCGACGGTGAGCTTCGCCCCGGAGGATACGCCAAGAACGAAGGGCCCGGCGATGGGGTTTGCAAAAAAGGTCTGCAGCTGGAAGCCGGCGACAGACAGCGCGCCGCCGAGCAGAGCGGCAGCCAGCAGGCGGGGGAGGCGTATACTGCGCACGATGCTGCGCGCCGTAGCGTCACCGCGCCCAAGCAGCGCCGAGAAGACCTCTCCCGCGCTCAGCACCGTGCTGCCCGTCGCCGCGTTCAAAAGCAGCAGGAGGAGCAGCAGGACGGCGAGGATGCAGAAGCAGAGCAGATTTCTGTTTTTGCGTTTGCTGTCCATGATGGATCTCCGTTCAAGTCAGGCGGTGGAAAAAGCGAAGGCTGCCCGAAGCGTCCGCCTCGCCGGTGAGGATCGCGTGGATATCCGTGATCATCCCTGCCGAGGCGGAGCTCTGCTGGAATACGTTCTGACCGGTGCACCAGACGCTGCCGGTCTGCACGGCCTTGAAGTCGGCCAGCAGATCGCTCATGGAGAGGAGCTGGTCGAGCGTCGTCAGCTCGCCGCCGATGGCGCTGTTGTAGATCAGCACGTCTGCGTCGTGCGCGCCAGCGTAGAAGCTCTCCATCTGCATGTTGACGGTGGAGAGCGCGTTGTCGTCCCCGCCGAGACCGGCGAACGCATAGCGCCCGCCGGCAAGCTCGATCATCTTCGATACGTAATCGCCGCCCTTGCGCACGACGGCGGCGCCGCTCGAATTGATGTGGAAGAAGGCGACGGTCTTCTCTGTCGTTTCTTCCTGCGACAGGGAAGCGAGTGTTTCCAATTGCTGATCGAAGAAGCGGGCGGCCTCCTCCCGGCGACCCAGCAGCAGACCGTATACCTTGATCCATTCGACCCGGCCCAGGGGGTGGGACTCGTAGCTGGAGCGCTCCACCAGAACGGGGATGCCGAGATCCTCGAGCTTCTCCTTGATATCGGGGCTGTGATAGATCATCGTGCTCTCCACCGCAAGGTCCGTCTCTTCGGCCAGCAGGAGCTCAAAATCCGGCGCGCTGTACTTCCCCGCGTAGAGCAGGGAACCGTCTTCGAGCGCCGCGGCCGCCTCGGGCAGAGCCCAATTGGCAGCGGAGGTGCTGGTCAGACGCACCTGCTCCAGCGCGTCGAGCTGCAGGAGGAGATCCATCGCGGAGGATGCTGCGAGATACACGCGCGAGGTCGGCGTATACAGGATGACGGCGTCCGTGTCGTGCGCAGGCGCGGCCATGCCCTTCGGCAGCAGCAGATAGCGGTCCGTCCCGCCGATGGTCAGCAGGCTGGTACCGTCGTCGTAAAAGTCCACAGTGAACTGCTCGGCGTAGGCGATCTCCATGCTGCCGACGATGCTCGCGTCAGCGGTCGTCTGTACCGCTGTGCTCCCGCAGGCGGCGAGAAGCAGCGCCAGCAGTGCGAGCGCACAGCAGACGAGCCGCCTCGTTGCTTTCGTGATCATGCCGCGGGCTGGATGGAGGCGGAGTCGAACGAGAGCGTATACGCGATCTCGTACGGCTGGCTCATAGCCGTCGTATCCGCGAGGACCGGCAGCTTCCGGTCAAAGACGGCGATCGGGATCTCAAAGGTCGAATTGCCCTCCGTCTGCAGCGGCAGGTACTGCACGTCGTCCACTTTCATGTAATCGTAGTTGGAGCTGCCCCAGACGAGCCGCACGGTCGCGGCGCCGTCCTTCACCGTCAGCATCGCAGGGGACTCGACGGAAGCCCGCCCGGAACCTCCGGCGAGCGCCACAGAGACCGTGTAGCTGCCGTCGGCAAGACCGAGGCTCTCCACCGTCGTGAAAGCGCCGTCGGCGAAGGCCTCAAGCGGCAGAGAGTCCGAGCGGAACAGGAGCGTGCGGTCATACCAGAGCTCCTTTCGCTTGCTGAAGGCGGCGCAGGAAACGCCCGCGTCGAGCGCGTCGACCGGCAGGGTAAAGCTCTTGGTGCCGTCTTCGTTCTCCGTGAGGGGGATATAGTCCGCTTCATCGGCTGCGGCCGCTGCTTCGGCGGTATCCGCGAACATGTAAGGGTAGGCCTCGCTCGTCATATACAGCACGGCCTGCATAGCCCCGTCGGCTACGATCAGCTCGCAGGACTCCACCTTGAACATGGAGGAGCTGGACTTCATCTCAACGGGATACCGGCCGTCCTTCAGACTCTCGGCGAATACGGGCGTCATCCCGTCCTCCACGACCTCGACGACATCCGTCATATCCTCGCTCGAAGCTACTTTCGCACCGGAGGCCTCCGGCGTCTCGGCGGGAGCCTGCGTCTGCACTGCGGGCGTCTCGGTCGCCGCGGGAGCGGGCGTTTCCGCCGCCTTCCCGCAGCCGGTAAACAGCGTCAGCAACGTGACGGCGATCAACAGGACAGATAGCGTTTTCTTTCTCATAGCACACCTCTCGATGAAAACGGCCCGGATCGCTCCGGGCCGATTGAATGGGCACGCGCTCTCAGGCCTGGGCGTCGATCGCGGCCTGCGTATGCGCGACGAACAGCTGTTGGATCGCCTCCATCTCGCCGAGACCGCGCAGGACGCACTCGACGTCATAACCTGCGTCCTCGAAGATAGACTTCCAGGAGTCCTCGTCGTCACCGGCCATGTCGTTGTTGGCATGGTCGCCCGCGACGATCATGAGCGGCTCCAGAATGACGCGCGTGTAGTCGCCCGCCTGGACCATGGCCAGCACGTCCTCCACAGTGGGCGTGGCCTCAACGGTCCCCACGAAATAGTTGGCACAGCCCGCGTCGCTCAGCACCTGCTGCATTCTGGCGTAAACGCCGTTGGAAGCGGCCTCGGTCCCGTGGCCCATGAAGCAGATGGCGGTCTTGCCGTCGTCGTATTCGGCGGTGGCGTCAACGATGGTCTGCGCGACGGCGGCGAAGTCCTCGTCGCTCGTGAGCAGGGGAGAGCCGATGATGATCTTATCAAATGCGTCGGCATATCCGGCAAGCTCTTCGACCAAGTCGTTATATTCGAAGCCGTCCATCAGGTGCGTGGGCTGTACGACCAGCGTCTTGACGCCGTTCGCGACCGCGCGCTCGAGCGCCTCGGTGACGTTGTCGATCACTTCCTGGTCACGGGCAAAGACGTGGTCGATGATGATCTGACTGGTAAAGGCGCGGCGGACGCTCAGCTCGGGGAAGGCCTCGATCATGGCGCGTTCGATCCCGCCTACGGTCAGCCGGCGGCTGTCGTTGAAGCTGGTGCCGAAGCTGACGATCAAAAGCTCGGTCTCGCCGATGCCGTCCTGATTCAGAGGATCGTCCAGAGAGGCGTCTCCGGTGAGGTAATTCTCTTCCTCTTCTTCCTCGCTCTCCTCAACCTCAACGGGCTCGGCGGGCTCCTGCGCGTCTTCCGCTTCCGCAGCGGCGGGGGCGGGCGCTTCCGTGGCAGCGGGCTGCGCGGGAGCGGCGGACTGGCTGCTGCCGCAACCGGCCAGGAGACCGAGCGCCAACACGGCGATCAGCAGATAGGCGATCATTTTTTTCATTTTACTTCCTCCATTCAAGATATGTAAATACCCTCGCGGGCATTTTTACGAAAAAAGCCTTTCCCGGAGGAAAGGCAACACAACAAAGCCCTGTCATAGACAGCGCGCATACGGTATGACCAATTCCTCGTGGCCTGGATCCGCGGACCCGATACCGGACAGACGGCAGGTTTCCTGGCTCACGGATCGCCGCGCAAAGCCGCCTTCCCGACGCGCAGGTCAGTGACGTAAATGGCTTTGCACTCCCCGAATACAGTGACGAGATCGTACAGGACTCACACCTGTTTCCCTTTTACCCTCCGGCCCGCGTATACGCGGCGAAGGCACCGCAGTCCTTATTGAGTTTTTTATGATTTTACCACGCTTGTGCGGGCGCTGTCAATCGCCGCCGCGGTCGAAAAGGCTTGCGCGGCGGCATATAATCGGGCGGACGGGAATAGAGTATGGCTGGAGGTGTTTATGAAAACTGCCAAGATCTATCTGTGCGCTGGAATCTTCATCCTTCTGACCGCGCTCAAGCTCATTCTGCCCGGACAGGCTCTTCTCCTGCGCGAGCGGGTGCAGCGGCTTCTGGAGAAGGACGGCGCCTATTCGCAGGTCGTGTCCGTCATCGGTCAGCGGCTTTCAGAGGAGCGGGCGGTGAGCAGTCTGATCGAGGCCTTCCGTTCAGACTTCTACGCGTTCGGCGCAGACGACGATCCGCCTGCCGAGGACGGAGCGGACGGACAGGCATGAGGGAGAACCGACTGCATGTCAGCGCGGGCGCGATCCTGTGCGGCGCCGCTTTGTATTACCTCAGCACGCCGGAGGAGGCAGCCGCGCTGCTGCTGCCCGTCGTCTGTCATGAATTGGGTCACATAGTCGCACTCGCCATTCTGGGCCTGGAGATCCGCGGCTTTCGCGTCGAACTGAAGGGCTTCTGCATCGAGTACGGCGGTTTTACCGGCGCGGCGGGCCACTCATTCGCCGCGGCCGCGGGCCCCCTTGCCGGGATCTCTTACGCGCTGACGGCCGCAGCGCTCTCCAGCAGGCTGGACATGTGTTGGCTCGCACTGTCCTCCGGGATCAGCCTCTTGCTGTCACTTTTCAACCTCTTGCCGGCACTGCCGCTGGACGGCGGGCGGATCTTCTCCGCACTTGCGTGCGCATTCCTCGGCGAGCGTGCGGGCGCCGTGCTGACGGAGGCGGTCGGCCTCGCGGTGGGTGCGCTGCTGCTCAGCGCGGGGATCCTTCTGATGCTGCACGGACAGGGGATCGCGCTGACGCTTGCCGCGATCTGGCTGCTTTTCTATCAGGAGGCGGGCCAGGGTATTGTAAAAATGCGGGAAATGATATAAAATACAAGGACAAAGACGATCGGAGAACGGGATGGATAAACGACTGAAGCGGATCCTGCCACGCGTGCAGAAGCCCGCAAGATATACCGGCGGAGAATATAACC
>JAFUUR010000269.1 GCA_017477695.1 Oscillospiraceae bacterium
ATGCTGACGGGGCAGTTGATCCAGCCGAGGGCGTTTTTCGTCACGCCGCGGATGGCCTTGCCGGAGCAGAACACGGGCAGCCCCGTCTGCACGATGGCCTCCGAGTCGACGACCTTGCCGTCGAGCAGAAAGCCCGCGGCGCCGTTTCGCTTCGCCTGCAGCGCCATCATGGCGCCGATGGCGCTGGTGTCGTTCGGCATGCCGCACTCCACCACGATCACGTCGTCCTTCCCGGCCATGTGGATCGCCCTGTGGATCATCAGGTTGTCGCCCGGGTAGACCTTCACGGTCAGGGCGCGGCCGCAGAGCTTCTGCCCCGGGGCGAGCGCCTGGATCTCCCCGGAGACCGCGCCTCGCTTGCCGATCGCCTCGTGCAGCGAGGCCGCGTCGAGCCGGCGCAGCCGCTCGAGCGTCGCGTCAGACACCGTGAGGGGCCGTTCACCGATCCGTTTATCCATTGCTAACCTCCTCAAAAGAAAAGCGGCGCATGCCCGCGCAGGCGGATCACGCGCTCATCACATTAGCACGCTAAAGCTTTATCACACTTTAGCATATTTTCCCTTGTATGTAAATACGGGAAATGGCATGATTCGGAAGATTATTGCAAAAAAAGGAAGAGCCGCCCGGCGGGCGGCTCTTGTTCCGCGGTCAGATCTTGCCGAACTGCAGCTCCTCCACGCAGCGGATGAAGTGCTGCGCGTAGGGGCTCAGTGCGCTGCGGCTCTTGTAAAAGGCCTTCAGGTCCCACTCGAGTTCCGGCGCGTCCGTCGTGAAGAAGACGAGCTCCCGGCGCTCATCCGCGCTCAGGGCCTGCAGCATATAAGAGGGCGTGAAGGTCGCAAGGCCGTCGATGTGGCGCACGAGGTTGAAGTTGAGCTGCGGCGTCGCGCTGCGCAAATACACGTCGGGAGTGAAGCGCTGGGCGCGGAAAAAGGCGCTCACCGCCGCGTCGATCATCTGCGCCGGCTGGAACAGACAGTAGCGGTATTCCCGCAGCTGCTGCGCGTGCAGCGGCAGGATCAGCAGCCGGTCGTCCGCCGGGCTCTGGCGCAGCATGCCCGCGCTCTTCCGGGCGACGATGAAGACCCGGCCGGGCATGAGGATGCGGCTCTCGATCGTCGAGGCGACGGAGGGGGCGTAGCCCATCGCGAGTTCCAGCCGCCCCGCCGCGACGAGCCGCTGCAGCGAAGCGCCGGGCGCCTCCGTCAGCCGGATGCGCACCTTGGGGTAGGCCTTGTAGAAGGCGGCGAGCGCCGGCGGCAGCAGCAGTGAGCCGAGCGTGTTGGGCGCGCCCAGGGAGAGCGAGCCGATCAGCCCCTCGCTCGCCTCGTGCATCTCCTCCAGCAGATGCCGCTCGGTGTCCTGCTCGCGCAACAGATGCCGGTAGTAGAGCTTGCCCGCCTCCGTCAGCCGGAGGGGCCTGGTGCCGTGATTGAACAGATCCACGCCGAGCTGATACTCCAGATACTGGATGTGTTTGGTGAGGTTGGACTGGGACATGTACAGAGAGCTCGCCGCCTTGCTCAGACTCTCGGACTGGGCGACAGCTAAAAAATACTCGTCGTTTTTTGTGATAATGACGGAACACCTCCCTTAATATTCCGTGAATGGAATAATAATTATATTATATTGCAGACTGTACAAAATGCAAGGGCTCAAGTAGAATAAAAGTGTAATTTGAGGGCAAAATAGCTGTTAAATTTTTGGCTATGGGCCGAAAACGTTCATACGTTTTTCTCATACATGACGATAGCCCCGCCGAAAGCACAGGAGATTATTATTCCCCGGAATATTCTGAAAACGGAAAGGAGAAGCAAAGATGACGGAAGCGGAAGTCAAAAAACTGATGCCCGAGATCGACCTCATCGAGAGCGAAGAGCTGCGTGCCAGGAGCGTGGCCTGCTGGAAGCAGGTGCTGGAGCTTGGCGGCTGGGAGCAGAAGGATCTGCAGAACGCCCCGCTGGCACCCGGCCACGTGGCGGCGGAATGCCCGGAAAAGGGCCTGGACCACTGCAGGCGGGTGGCGCGCGTGTGCCAGCTCGTGTGGGACGAGCTCGGCGCCTGGGCGAACGAGATCGGCGAGCTCGACCATGACACCCTGCTGTGCGGCGCGGTGCTGCACGATATCGGCAAATTCCTCGAGTACGACCTGGTGGACGGCAAGCCCTGCCTCAGCGAACAGAGCAAATACTACTCTCACGTGGTCAGCGGCGCTTATATCGCCAAGGCCAACGGCCTGCCCGACAAGATCGTGCACATGATCCTTGAGCACTCGGATATGCAGTCCCCGCCGAGCGCGTGCAATTACCCCGAGCTGATGATGCTCAAGAAGCTGGACCACATGTGCTACTCCATCGCCGCGATGGCTTACCCCGAGAAGAAGTAAGCCCCAAGGAAACGGACTCTGCCGCCCGGGGCGGCACGTACGATAACAAAACCAAAAAACAAATTTAAAACAGAAAGGAAAGACAACATGAAAAAGATCGTCGCAATCGCAATCGCCCTGTGTATGGTTTTCGCTCTGTGCGCGTGCGGTTCCTCCGCGCCCGCCGCTTCCACCGCGACCAGCGCCCCCGCCGCTGCGGCTCCCGCCGAGAGCACCGCGGCCGAGACCACGGAATTCCCCACGATGCACCTGCAGCTCGGTCACGTCAACCCCACCACGGATGACGACCAGTACAACAAGCTCGCCGTCCTCTTCACCGAGAAGGTCACCGAGCGCACCAACGGCGCCGTCACCTTCGACATCATGGGCAACTCCGAGCTCGGCGGCGAGGCCGACGTGCTGACCGGCTTTGACCTCGGCACCCACGACATCGCCATCATCACCAACAGCTCCTACTCCAACCTCTACGGCCCCTCCATGATCAACGACATGCCGTTCATCTACAAAGACAACGAGACCGCCTGGGCCTTCGTCGACGGCGAGATCATGAAGGGCATCACCGACGGCCTGTACGAGACCCTGGGCTACAAGGTCCTCGGCTGGGGCGAGGGCGGCTTCCGCAACGTGCTGTCCCAGAAGCCCGTCCGCACGCCTGAAGACCTCAAGGGCGTCAAGCTGCGCGTGCCCGGCATGGAGATCCTTCTGAAGACCTTCGAGGCCATCGGCGCGAGCCCCTCTCCGCTGGACTTCAGCGAGACCTTCACCGCGGTGCAGCAGGGCGTTCTGGACGGCCTTGAGCTGCCCATCGCCAGCGCCTACACCGGCTCCTACTACGAGATCTGCAAGTACTACAACCTCACCGGCCACAGCTACAACGCCATCAGCGTGTCCTGCTCCCGTTCCTTCTGGGAGAGCCTGACTCCCGAGCTGCAGGAGATCTTCGCCACGGCGGCCGTGGAGGCCGGCCAGGAGCAGCGCGCCTGGCTGCAGGAAGCTGCTCAGGGCATGCTCGACAAGATGGCCGAGGGCGGCTGCACCATCATTGACGACGTCGACTCCGCCGCCTTCCGCGAGGCCTGCGCTCCCGTTTATGACTTCTACCGCGACCGCATCGGCGGCGATCTGATGGACGCCGCGCTGGAAGCGGTCAAGTAAGATACCGTTCTCCTGCGATAAACTGAAAGGCGCCCGCTGAGCGGCGGGCGCCGGCAAAAACAGCTTTGCGCAGTTCGGAGAAACTGTGTGTGACTTCGGACTGCGCAGTTTTTATAAGCACGCAGAACCGTTACGATGCATACAGGGCGGAGCGCCCCGCGCGCTTCGCCATCAGATAGACATTATTAGCCGTAGCAAGGGGGAAACATGAAGCAATTCAAATCTGTCAAGGATAAACTTTTCTCCGTTTTCCTTGCCCTTGGCGCCGTGATGCTGGCCGTGCTGATCCTTTCGTGCGCGATCCAGGTCTTTACCCGCTACATCTCGAAGAACCCGCCCGGCTGGACGGACGAGCTGGCGCGCTTCTCCTTCGTGTGGTGCAGTTGCCTCGGCGCGGCCGTGGCGCTGGATCACGGGCTGCACGCGGGCATCACCCTTCTCGCCGAGCATCTGCCGGCCAGGGGGCGCCGTGTCCAGAGCGCGATCATCTACGCGGTCGTCCTGGTCGTCATGGCCGTGATCGCCCGGCAGGGCATCCTGCTGACGAAGGCGACCGTGCGCACGCCGAGCCCCGCGCTCCATCTGCCCATGGCCTACATCAACGTCTCCATCGTGGTGTGCGGCGTGGGCATGGCGGTCGCCTGTATCTACAGGGTCCTCGAAGCGCTCTTTGAGAGCGACGCGGAGTTTGCCGAGGAGGAGAAAGAACTGAAAGAAGAGGAGGCGGAGTTATGGTCGGATTGATGATCTTCGGGACGCTCCTCGTGGCGATGCTGCTGGGCTTCCCGGTGTGCTTTGCCATCCTCATGGCCTGCTTTGCCTACCTGCTGAGCGCGCACGTGCCGCTCACCATCGTACCGCAGACCATGGTCGCCGGCATGAACTCCTTCGTTCTGCTGGCCATCCCGCTCTTTACCATGACGGGCTACCTCATGGAGCAGACCAGCCTCTCCCAGCGCCTGGTGGACTTCGTGGAGAGTCTCTTCGCCCGCTCCCGCGGCTCCATGGGCGTGGTCACCATCGTCACCTGCGCCATCTTCGCCGCGCTGACGGGCTCCGGCCCGGCGACGGTCGCGGCCATCGGCGCCATCATGATGCCCGCGCTGACCAAGGCGGGCTACCCCAGGGAGACCTCCGCCGGCATGATCGCCGCGGGCGGTGCCCTCGGCCCTATCATCCCGCCGAGCGCCAACATGGTGGTCTACGGCGCGACCATGGGCCTGTCCGTGTCGAAGATGTTCATCGGCGGCGTGGGCCCCGGCATCCTGATGACGGTCTGCCTCTGCCTCGTGAACGTCGGCATCGCGGCGAAGCGGAGCTTTGCCAAGAGCGACGCGCGCTTCCCCGCCAAGGTCGTCCTGCGCAGGACGCTGCGCGCCATCCCGACGCTGCTGCTGCCGGTCATCATCCTCGGCGGCATCTACGGTGGCCTGGTGACGCCCACGGAGGCTGCCGTGCTGAGCGTCATCTACGCCACGGCCTACGGCCTGATCACCCGCGAGCTGCGTATCAAGGCGCTCTTTACCGCCATGCGCAAGACGGTGCTGACCTCCGCGGTCGTGACCTTCATCATCGCGGCGGCGAAGGTGTTCGGCTGGATCCTGTCCAAGACCCGCCTGCCGGCGATCCTGGGCGCGGCCATCATGGCGGTCATCCCGAACAAGTGGGTGTACCTCGCGGTGCTGATGCTGATCCTCTTCATCGTCGGCTGCCTGATGGACACCATCCCCAGCATCCTGATCCTCGCGCCGATCCTCGTCCCCGTCGGGATCGACTTCGGTCTCGACCCGCTGCATCTGGGCGTCCTGTTCTGCATTACGCTCACGGTCGGCTTCATCACGCCGCCCTTCGGCATCAACCTCTTCACCGCCGTGTCCACGACGGGCGTCCCGTACGGGCAGGTGGTCAAAGGCGTGATCCCGTTTATGATCATCATGCTCGTCTGCGCGCTGATCTGCGCCTTCATCCCGCAGATCATCACCTTCCTGCCCGGTCTGATGCTGGGCGCATAAATCTGAGTGTACAAGGAGTTTGAACGCATGAAACTGAAATTGGGTTTTATCGGCTTCGGTGAGGCCGGGTATTTCTTCACGAAGGACTTCCCCGCCGACAAGGTGGAGCTGTTTGCCTTCGGCCACCACCAGGACGAGGACAACGAGAAGGGCCGCACCCTGCGCGCCCGCGCCGCCGAGAACGGCGTGAAGCTCATGCCGAGCATGCAGGCGCTGCTCGAGGCGAGCGACATCGTCTTCAACCTCACCACGGCGAGCGCCGCGCTGCCCGTGGGCAAAGAGGTCGCCCCGCTGATGCGCAAGGGCCAGACCTATATCGACATGAACTCCGCCGCGCCCAAGACCAAGGAGGAGATCGGCAAGGCCTTTGAGGCGAGCGAGGCCGACTTCGTCGAGGCGGCCGTCATGTCCTCCGTGCCCGTGGGGCGCACGCACGTGCCCGTCTGCGTCTGCGGCAAGACCGCCGAGGAGACCGCGGAGAAGCTCAACGCCCTGGGCGCGAACTTCCGCTATCTGAGCGAGGACATCGGCCTCGCCTCCGCGTCCAAGATGCTGCGCAGCATCGGCGCCAAGGGCATGATCGCCCTGTTTGCCGAGCTCGTCTTCGCGACGGACCGCTACCACCTCACCGACGAGGTGCTCTCGCGGCTCAACTGGACCATGACCGAGGAGATGGGCTTCATGGGCTTCGTCAACTATTCGGTCGCCTCCGCCGCGATCCACAACGGCCGCTTCGTCCACGAGATGGAGGAGGTCGTGAGCATGATGGACGATCTCGGCGAGAACAGCATCATGACCCAGGCCGCGCTCAAAAAGTTCGAGTGGCTGCACGAGCAGGGCTATGCCGATCAATTCGCCGTACGCGCCAATACCTATGACGAGGTGCTGGCGGTCAAACATAAAATGGACGAACAGAAAGAACGCTAAGGAGGAAACAACATGTCTAACGTCGGCTGCAGAATTTTCACGGAGATCCCCCGCCCCGATAAGGAGCTGGTAGAGCGCTTCCGCGGTCTCCCGGTCGCCAACATCGGCGACAACATGAACCGGATCTACTGCGTGGATCCCGCCATCAAGAGCCTCAACGGCCGTCCGCTGCTGGGCGTCGCCTACACCATCCACGCCCCCTCCGGCGACAATCTGTTCCTGCACAAGGCGCTCGAGCTTGCCCAGCCCGGCGACGTGATCGTCATCGCGGCCGGCGGCCCGGAGCGGTCCTACTTCGGCGAGCTGATGATGATGGACGCGCAGAACCACGGCTACGCCGGCGTCGTCGTCGACGGCTACGCCCGCGATCTGGACGGCATCAGCAAGCTGGATATGCCGGTCTACGCCCGCGGCATCAACCCGCAGGGCCCCTACAAGAACGGCCCCGGCGAGATCAACGTGCCCATCGCCTGCGGCGGCCAGGTGGTCTTCCCCGGCGATATCGTCATCGGCGATGAGGACGGCCTCATCTTCGTGCGCCCCTGCGACGCGGAGGGCATCCTCGCCAAGACCGTGCAGCAGCATGCCAAGGAGGACGGCCTCGCCGCGGCTTACGAGCAGGGCAGCACCCAGCCCTCCTACAGCCCCGAGATCCGCGAGCAGACGCTCGCCAATCTGAAGGTAGACGTGATCGAAGGCTGCTGGGAGCAATAAGGAGGCGCCATGAACGACACTTATAAGGTCGACGCGCGCCGCCTGCAGGCGGCCGTGGCGCAGATCCTGATCGGCAAGGGCGTGCCCGCAGAGGACGCCGCCGTCGTGGCGGACAGCCTCGTGGACGCGGATCTGACCAACGTCCAGTCGCACGGCGTGCAGCGCGTGAAGTTCTACACCAACGGCATCGACAAGGGCGGCATGAACCCCGTGTGCGACCTGCAGCCGCTCACCGACAGCGCAAGCTGCGCCTCCTACGACGCGCAGTGCGCGCTGGGCATCGTCGCCGCCTACAAGGCGATGAAGATCGCCATCGAGAAGGCGCGCGAGACCGGCATCGGCCTCGTCACCGTGCGCAATTCCAACCACTGCAGCCGCGTCGCGTATTTCATCCGCATGGCCACCGAGCAGAACATGCTGGGCATCGCCTGCTCCAACGCGCCGAAGTCCATGCCGCCCTGGGGCAGCCGCGAGAAATACTTCGGCACCAACCCCTTCGCGCTCGGCGCGCCGACCCACGGCGACCCGGTCATCGTGGACATGGCGACGAGCGTGGTCGCCCGCGGAAAGATCATCCTCGCCGATAAAAAGGGCGCGTCGATCCCCGAGGGTTGGGCGATCGACGTGGACGGCAATCCGACCACCGACGCCGCCAAGGCGCTCGAGGGCTGCGTGCTGCCCTTCGGCGGGGCCAAGGGCTCCGGCATCGCGCTGATGGTCGACGTGTTCTCCGGCATCCTGGCCGGGGCCGCCTTCGGCGGGCACATCGGCAACCCCTTCGCCCATCCGGAAAACTGCATGAACTGCGGCCACGCGCTCATGGCCGTCGACATCACGCGCTTCCAGGACCTGGAGGAGTTCAAGGATAAGATGGAGCAGTTCCGCACGGAGATCAAGGGCCTCAAGCGCGCCAACGGCGTGAATGAGATCCTGCTGCCTGGCGAGAACTCCAGCAACAACCGCCGCAAGAACCTCGCCAACGGCATCGACCTGCCCGTGGCCGTCTACGGCGAGCTGGAGGAGCTCAGCCGCGAGCTGCAGCTTCCCTTCGATATCCGTCTGGAGGCCTGAGATGATCGCGCTTTACGTGGAGTACGCCATCCGCGACGGCTGCAGCCGGGAGGACTTTTACCGGAAGCTCATCGCGCAGGGCGTCCCCGCGGCGACGCGCGGGGAGGACGGCTGCCTCAGCTACCGCTTCCTGTATCCGGCGGCGGGGGAGAACAGCGTCATCCTGCTCGAGGCCTGGCGCGACGAGCGCGCGCAGCTCGCGCATAAGAGCACGCCGCAGTTCACGGCGCTCCAGCAGCTCAAGGCTGCCTACGTGGCGGAGACCTCCTTCCGCGCCTTCGAGGCGTAAGCGGCAGGCATACGAACGAAAACCGGGGACCCGATCAGACGATCGGATCCCCGGTCTTTTCGTTTCCCGGCTCTCAGGGCAGGGGGTAGACGGCTTTGATCTTCCGGAAGGTCTCGCCGCCGACGGCGTGCTCAATGGCGCAGGCCTCCCGGTCGGCGGTCTCCTCGTCGACCCCGGCCGCGAGCAGGAAGGCCTTGAAGTAGCAGTGCTTCTCGTAGGTCTCCTCCGCGATGGCGCGGCCCGCATCGGTCAGGCGGATGGCCTTGTCCTCGTCGAGCGAGATGAGCCCGGCGTCGAGCAGTTTGCCGACCTCCACGCTCAC
>JAFUUR010000270.1 GCA_017477695.1 Oscillospiraceae bacterium
GCCGCCCTCCTCCTCGAAGCGCAGCAGCGCGCGCTGGATGGCGCCGACGCTCGCCGTGGAGACGTTGCCGTAGAGCGTGGTGAATTCCGCGCGGTTCTCGCCCACGTACTGGAGCATCGCGCGCAGGTCCTTCAGATCCAGCAGGAGCAGACCGTGATCGTCCGCTACGCGGAAGACGACGTTCAGCACCCCGGTCTGGATCTCCGTCAGATCCAGCAGCCGACCCAGCAGCGTCGGCCCCATCTCGGACACCGTTACGCGCACGGGATGGCCGCGCTCGCCGAAGATGTCCCAAAAGCGCGTGGGATAGGCGTGGAACGGAAAGTCCCCGATGCCGAAGCCATCCAGCCGTCGGCGCAGATCGGCGCTCTCCTCGCCCGGTCGGCACATGCCGCTCAGGTCGCCCTTCACGTCCGCCAGGAACACCGGCACGCCCATCTCGGAAAAGGACTCCGCCATAACCTTCATGGTAACGGTCTTGCCCGTTCCGGTAGCTCCGGCGATCAGCCCGTGGCGGTTGGCCATGGCGGGCAGGAGATACAGATCCCTGTCCGACTGCGCCAGCCAGATCTTTCGCTCGCAGTACATACGCTCCACTCCTTCTGCGTTTTCTGTTACGTTCTATCATAACACAGCTTTCCCGCGGGTACAATAACGGAAAACGCCCTTCTCCCCGCTGCCGGCTCACGCGGCGGCGCCGTCCGCACGGCTGTCCGTTCAGTCGAAAAACGACGGTATTTTCCGAAATATGGTCATTTTTCGCGCCTTGCATATTGAGCCTTTTTTGAAAATATGTTATCTTAATAAAAAAGCAAAATCTGCAGCGGCAGCCCAAAGCAAAAGAGAGAGGGGCGTTTTCTTGAAAAAGCGAGTGATCTCCGCCGTGATCCTGATCGCGATCACGCTGATCTGCGTATTCGCATCGTACGTGACCAGAGTCCTGTTTTTCGCGGTGGCCGGTATTCTCTGCGCGTATGAATTCAGCCGGTGTGTGGAAAAAATCAACGTATACTGCTGCGCCTGGGTGATGTACGTATACATCGCGATCCAGGCTGTCCTCACCCTGTTCCGCGCGGGCGTGCTCGCCTATATCGCCTGTATGGCGGGCGGCATTTATCTCGCCCTCTTCTCCGGCATCCTGCACAGGAAGGTATCCGGCAGCGGCGCGCTGTTTACGCTCGCCGGCCTCTCCTATCCGTGCTTCCTCTTCGGCCTGCTGATGGCCATCGGCGTGAGCAGCATCTGGCTGCCGTCGCTGGTCGTCGCTGCGATCTCCACCTGGAGCTGCGACAGCTTCGCCCTCTTCGGCGGCATGCGCTTCGGCAAGCACAAGCTGGCGCCCGCGGTCAGCCCGAACAAGACTATCGAGGGCTGCCTGTGCGGGGCGCTGGCCTCCCTCGTCGCCGCGCTGATCCTCTATCTGCTGCGCATCTTCCCGCAGATCTCACTGCCCGTTTATCTGATCACCGCGCTGCTGGCCTCCTCCCTCGGCCAGATCGGCGATCTTGCCGAGTCGCTCATCAAGCGCATGATCGGCGTGAAGGATTTCAGTGATCTCATCCCCGGCCACGGCGGCATGTTTGACCGGGCCGACAGCCTTCTTTTCTCTATCCCCACAGCTTATCTCTGCCTGTATATCGCGGGTATCGCCGCCTGAAAAGGAGCTTCTATGAATAAAGAAACACCGCCCGCCGCCATGACCCGGCGGGCGCTGCTGATCATTAACCCCGTCTCCGGGAAAAAAATGATCCTGCGCTATATCCCGCAGGTGATCCGTATCTTCATGGACGCGGGCTATCTCGTCACCACGATGGTGACCGCCCGGCGCGGCGAAGCTACGGCGTTCGCGCGCGGCCTCGGCAGGGACTACGACCTGATCTGCTGCACGGGGGGCGACGGTACGCTCAATGAGACCATCACCGGCCTCGTCGCCGGGGATCTGCAGGTGCCGCTTGCCTATATCCCCTGCGGCAGTACGAACGACTTTGCGCTCTCGCGCGGCCTCTCCACCGACATCCCGACTGCCGCCGAGCAGGCGGCGCGCGGGAAGCCGACGCGCTACGACATCGGCCGCTTCGGCGACCAGGTCTTTTCCTACGTGGCGGCGTTCGGCGCTTTCTCCTGGCTCTCTTATACGACGGATCAGAATCTGAAGAACGTGCTGGGGCACACGGCCTACATCCTCGACGGCATCAAGGATCTGTCCAAGATCAAACCCCTGCACGTCAAGCTCACGGTGGACGGAAGCGTCTACGAGGACGATTATCTGTTCGGCGCCGTCTGCAACTCCACCTCCATTGCGGGGACGCTGGTCAACACCTTTGCGCCGCTGCTCCTGAACTCCATCATGATGGTCTTCTATCTGGTGCTGATGCTGCGGCAGAGCCCGCTGCTCTCCCTCATCGGCATCGTGACGCTGGCGCTGAACGCCGTCATGGCCCGGGTGATCTCCACAAAGCGTATGAACGTTACCCGGGTGCAGATGCGGGACGCCGGCAAGCTGGAATCTTCCACGGTCACCGGCATCAGCA
>JAFUUR010000271.1 GCA_017477695.1 Oscillospiraceae bacterium
GAACTTTCCCGTGAGGAAGCGTACCAGCATATGGCGTTTGTACGTGCGCTGCTCTATCCGGGCTGGAAAGAGATCCTCGGCCTTTGACAATCTTATATAATCTGAGAAGAATTCCGCTTCGGCGGATTTTTCTCGTTTATTTGGTTAGTTAAAGCTAACCCAATTCATTAACCAAAGGAGAAAGAAAAAATGGAAAACAAGTGGAACAGGAAAAATGTATTGTGGATGCTGCTGTACGTCGCGTTGTATGCTGCGGGCACGGCGATCGTATGCTTTTTGGGAGCGATTCATCCGATCATGTTTGTCTGCTATCAGATCACGGCCGGGATCCTGCTTTCGGGTATTGTTATCCGTGCTTTCCGGCATATTCAGGCGCCGGGAGTTGCAGCATGCTTTTCACTTGGTGTGATCGCTCTGTTCTTTATCATTCAGGATGCCAGCGTATGGCATTGCCTGCCGCTTGTTATCATGGGTGTGCTGGCGGAGCTGGTCCGGGCTGGCAGGAAATATAACTGGACGGGTGATGTGCTCGGCACGATCATCATGACCTTCTCGACCTTCGGATTTTACGGGCAGATCTGGTTTAACCGGGCTTTTACCTACGAAGCCGCGGTCGAAGAGATGCCGGCGGGCTATGCGGACACGCTGATGGCCTGCAGCCCTGCCTGGGCCTTCCCCGTGGTTGTGATCCTTGGCCTCGCGTTGTCCGTCCTGGTTGCGAATATGACTGCAACGCTGTTTAAACTGGAGAAAAATCAGTGATTGCCCTCTTTTTCCTGTTGTAAAAAGAAAAAACGCATCCGTCTGTCGCACGACATGCGGATGCGTTTTGAATATCCTCTGATTGAGCGATCTGTTCTTCCAGTACGGCTTCTTCATTCTTTTTTCAAAAGCTATGGCACTTTGGAAAGAAGTGTGCTATCATATAGTTAGACATCACTAACTAACGGGTATGCCTTTATAAAAGAATATACGCCTGACCGGCTGGCTGCCATCAGCTGCTTTCAGAACGATCTCCCGAAACTGATGATTGAAATCCGGGTGGACGTAAATAAATGCATGGATAAATGCGGAGGTATGAAAAATGGAACACAGTTGGATTTTGCTTTTGGCGATGATCGGACACGTCCTCTGCGTGTACTGCGACAGACTGATCCTCTGTACGCCGGGCGGTACTTTTAATTATTCCGATATCAAGGATAACGAAAAGATGGCGAAGCTTTTCACGACAATGCCGGAGAGCTCCCCTTTGCGATCGCTTGTTCTGGGCACGCTTGCTATGTTTCTGCAGTTCTTCGGATATCTTGCGCTCGGGATCTGGATGCGTCAGTATTCCGCCCTGTGGGCAAATCTGATGATCGTCGGCGCAGCGATGATCTATACCTTCGGCCTGGCGCATCACGTACAGGGCTGCGCGGCGGAATGGATCTACATCAAAAGCGACCATAGCGAAGAAGGGCGGAAGCTGACCGCCGATTTCTTCGGCAAAACCTCGGCGGTGATGATCGGCTGCTACGCGGGGATCCTCCTGTTCTCGATCGCGCATTTCATACCGGTGGTAGCGGGGATGACGGTGCTTCCGGCGTGGGCCTGCGTGTTCAATCTTCTGCCGCTGTTTCTTGTGCAGGCGCCGTTCCACATTCCCGGCGCGGGAAATATTGCCGGCGCCGGGATGTATCTCGGTTTGTTCATCCTGTTTTTGATTTGAAAGAGACAGGACGTGAACGCCGCAGAAAGGAGTGCCCCATGAGTTTCAGCGCAAAAGCAGCGGTCTCGGCGCTGCGCTTGGCAAAGAGGCTGGGAGTGTTTCCAAAGAACGGGGATATTGACAGTGAAATAGCCAAGGCAAAAGAATATAACAAAAAGCATCCGTACAAAGAGCCCTCCGATCATAAGGCGCTGTACGGCACGGTGAAGGTCGGCGGATATCCCGTTCTGACGATAAAGCAGCGCGGGACGCCTCATAAAAAGGTCATCCTTTTTCTCCACGGAGGAGGCAATAAGGATACCTGGAAGCCGGAGATCTCCTTTGCCCGCAATTACGGAAAGCTGACCGGCGCGGATGTGATTTACCCCATCTATCCGCCCTTTACCGAGATGCCCGTTGTGGACACGGCAGATTTTATCTATGAGGTCTATAAGTCTGCTGCCATAAAGTATGGTGCTGAGAAGATTGCCGTGGTCGGCGGCTCATACGGCGGATTTCTGGCAATGCAGCTCATAACATGGATCAACCGGAATGGAAACAAAGTGGATATGCCGGCACTGCTGATCATGAATTCGCCCTTTGCTTTCCCGGAAACGGCGAAAGAGTGGGCGCTGGCTGAGACGTTGGAAAAAAACGATCTGATGGTATCGGAGGGAGCGTTCCGACTCATGATGGACGGTATCATGCGGGCTGATCCACAGACTCCCTCTTATGCGCTGTATCCCGATAAAATGGACTTTCGCCATGCCCCGGAGACCTATGTCTTCTATGCGGAAGAAGCCTGCGCCTGCGTATCGGACGCGATCCGGAAAGCCTATGCCCGGGACGGCGCCGTGCTCCACATGCACAGGGAACCGGGCATGATGCACTGTTACGCCTGCGCGCCGGTATTTCCGGAAAGCAAGAGGGATTACCGTAAGCAGATCGACTTGATCAAAAAGATCTGAGACCGTACATCGCCGCAAAGGACAAATATCAAGACTGCGGAAAAGGAGCAAAAAGACATGGCCGCGAACAAAAAACGAACCACACCGATTGGGGAATTTACCGTGCAGACCGAACAGGTCCTCGGAAAAGGGATCGAAGCCTATTTGGGTATCCCTTATGCGAAAGCAGAGGCTTTCGGTCTGCCTGAACCTGTGGACACCTATCCCGAAAAGTCGGCGAACACAGGATACGGCGTCCGATTCCCGCAGCAGGACGTTCCGCCGCTGATGAACCATTTTCTGAAGATGCCGATGATGCGCCCGGAGATCCTGACGAATACGGACAAGACCTCGGAGGACGCTTTCGTTCTGAATATCTGGACCGACGGGACGGATGCCAAAAAGCCGGTGCTGGTCTTCATCCATGGCGGCGGCTTCACCTACGGCTCCGGCACGACCCCGCTCTATAATGGCAGGTATCTGGCCGCAAAAGGGCTCGTCGTCGTGACGGTCAACTATCGGCTGGGGATCGCGGGCTTTCTGCCCGTGGTGAAGGCCGACGGCACCCTCTCGGCCAACCGGGGCTTTTACGATCAGCAATGCGCGCTCCGGTGGGTGAGAAAGCACATCGCGCTGTTCGGCGGGGATGAGAACAACATCACGCTCATGGGACAGTCCGCCGGCGGCCTGTCCGCGTTCACACAGATGCTCTCCCTCGAAAGCCCGCAGTACTTTGACAAGCTGATCGTCTGCTCGGCCGGAGAACCGAAGTGCCTGACAAAGGAGCGGGCAGTCGAGATCTGGGAGGGCTTCCAGAAGCAAAATCATATTTCTTCCGCAGAGCAGTTGATGAAGATGCCCGGGAAGAAACTGCTGAAGTACCGGATGCCGCTGGAGATCACGTCCTCCCCCGTGATGGACGGCGTGCTGCTAAAGGAGGATACGGGCTCCGCTATGGCGGAAGGACGATTCCCCGTCAAGCCGGTGCTGGTGGGTTCCACGGGAGACGAAATGAAGATGGTGGACAACAGGTCCTGGTATAAGAAGCTGGGCGTTGCCATGAACGAGGCGGACTTTCAAAAGAAGTGCGAGACCGTCTACGGCGAGGCGGGAACGAGGCTGGCGGAGGCGATCCGCCCCACGGCGAAGGATCTGCCGGATCTGCAATTTAAGATGATCGAGATCCCCATGTTCCACGCCTCCGTTCTCAAGGCGCTGGAGCGCTTTGCCAAGAAAACCGAGGCCTACGGCTACCGCATGAATTACATCCCGGGGTTCTGGAAGGGCGTCCGGGGCGCGTATCACTGTGCGGAGCTGCCGCTGTTTTTCGGCACGATCCGGGATATTCCCGATATCCCAAAGGAGGCCATGGCGCTCAACCTGAGACAGTCGGAGGTCCTGCAGGACGACTGGATCGCGTTCATGAAAACCGGCGCGCTCCCCGGCGCGGAAGCCTTCGCGGTTTCGGAAAAGATCCGCATCTATGAGGGAACAGGCTTCGAGGATCTTTCGTTCCCGCAAAAGGAGGAAGTCCGCGCGGTGTACGACGGCGACCTCTTTGATCGTCTGAAGAAGGACTTCATGCGCGGGCGGGATCAGAGCTTTATCGCGTGATCGGGTTAACCTTGATCCAGACGATTTATGCGCGAGCAAAAGAAGCACAGAAGCGTAAGCGGATGATCGCTGCTCATAACGTCGGAGGGTTCAGCAATGTGGAAGAAATACAGAAATATGGCTTGCATGGGGATCGTCGGCGCCGTTTTGTTTGCTGTCGGTGACTGGCTGATCTATTTGTATCCCGGGCTGACGCTTGAAAGTGATATCCAGCCGTTATGGGCGCAAATGCCGGCGGTTCGATTCGTGGGCTCCGCCTGGTGCGGGATCCTCGGCGGCGTCGTCATGATGTTTGGCGCTTTCAGCGCCTATACAGCGATCCGCAAGGAACTCGGAAAGAGAGCGGGAATGGTGTCGGCTCTCGGTATAGCCGGAGCTGTAATGGCCGCTTTTGCGCACTTTGCACTGGGATCGCTGCTCCCTCTGACCTATAAAAACGCGCTGGCAGAAGGCGCTTCCGCAGAGCAGGCCGCCCGGATGTGCATGAGATGGACTTCTTACATAACCGGACGGTGATCTTTCAAGTAGCTTTTCCGCATCCGGCCATACTTGCCGATGATCGATGCTTCATCTTCGATTATGAGATCGGGGAGGTAAACGTCTCCGTATTTTGAATAAGTGATTTCCATTGAGTCGGCTCCTTTCACAGTCCGAAAAAGTCTCTTTCGTCAAAGAGCGAATTGTTTTTTCTTTTCGTATTGCAACAAACCGTGAAAGCCCGAAAAACGCGTTTGTATTAGAACTCCATTAGAACTGGGGAAAGTGCAAAAAGTGAAGATAAAGAAAAAGTTCCGAAAACACTTATTTCTAAGCAATTTTCGGAACTTTTTTGGTGCGCGAGGCGGGACTTGAACCCGCACGCCCGGAGTGAGCACTAGAACCTGAATCTAGCGAGTCTGCCAATTCCACCACTCGCGCGCATCGCATTTCGAATGCTTGATAATAATAGCACCGCCTCCCGCAGTTGTCAAGGAGTTTTTTTGCGATTTCCCTGCTTTTTGCTTTACATCCCGAGCGGCAAATGCTATATTGTCTACGAACGAATCCGCCCTTATACGACAGGAGATCTCTCATGTTTATCGACCGCCCCGAACTCAAACGGCAGGCGCGCGGCATCATCCGCGCCTCCAACCCCAAGGTCATCTATGCCAGCCTCATATTCATCGTGCTCAGCGCGCTGTTCAGCTACCTCTCCTCCCGCCTCACTGGTGTCTCCTACGAGCAGTTTGCCCGTTATATGCAATACATGCAGGAGGGCAGCGTGAACTATGCCCGCGCCGCGCTGGACGATCTTCGACCCTCGACCGGGGCCGAGTTGATCTCGACCGTTTTGGAACTGGCCGAACTGATCGTCGGCGTCGGCTTCACGGTCTTCCTGTTCAACACCGTCCGGCGCACAGGCGCTGTCTACGGCAATCTGCTCGACGGCTTCGGGCCCTATTTCCGGCTCGTGGTGCTGCGTCTGGTCATGGGTGTGTTCATTGCGCTTTGGTCACTGCTCTTTTTCTTTCCCGGCATCATCGCCGCCTACCGCTACAGCATGGCGCCTTACGTTATGCTGGATCATCCGGACTATTCCATCATGCAGTGCATCCGTGAGAGCAAGCAGATGACCAACGGCTACAAGGGAAAGCTCTTTCTGCTGGACCTTTCTTTTATCGGCTGGCTGCTGCTGACAATGATCCCCTATCTGGGTTACGCGGTGCGCGTGTGGTATCAGCCCTACCATGATATCAGCTATATTTTGTTTTACGAAGCGCTCCGGAACGGTACGGAGCCGCAGCGCACTTGGACACTGCCGTTTGACATGTGACCGATACGAACTGAGACGCGCCGCCCGGACAAGGCGGCGCGTTTTTTACGCTCCGAACAGGCGCGCGGCATGTGAGACCAATGCGCACAGCAAAAAACCGACAGCAGTCGGCAGGGCCGCCGCAAGGCCCGCCCATTTCCAGCTTCCCGTCTCCCGGCGGATCGTCAGGAGGGTCGTGGAGCAGGGCCAGTGCAGAAGCGTAAAGAGCAGCACACACGCCGCCGTCACGCCGGTCCAGCCGTTCTGCAGCAGAAGGCGGTGCACGCCCTCCAGCGCGCCCGGCTCCTGCAGGGTAGACTGCGCCGTATAAGCCATGAGCAGGATCGGCAGCACCGTCTCGTTTGCGGGAAGCCCCAGAAGGAAGGCGATCAGGATCACACCGTCCATACCGAGAAAGCTTCCAAGCGGATCAAGGAAGGCCGCGCAGCGGGCGATCAGACTTACGCCGCCGGGCTGCAGATTCGCCATAAGCCACAGCAGCGCCCCGGCGGGCGCGGCCACCGCCGCCGCCCTGCCGAGGACGAAGAGCGTCCTGTCGAGCATCGCGTGCAACAGCACGCTCCCGATCTGCGGCCGCCGGTAAGGCGGCAGCTCCAGGATGAACGAGGAGGGCTTCCCGCGCAGGATCGTCGCCGTCAGCAGCTTTGAGAGCCCCATCGTCAGCAGGACGCTCAGCAGGATGAGGCCCGTCAGCAGCAGCGCGCTCAGCAGTGCGGAGATCCTCTCCGGGACCGCCGCGGCGAAGAACGCGCTCAAAACGGCGATCAGGATCGGGAAGCGGCCGTTGCAGGGTATGAGGCTGTTCGTCAGCACCGCCAGCAGCCGCTCGCGTTCCGAATCGATGATGCGGCAGCCGACCACTCCGGCCGCATTGCAGCCCAGCCCCATGCACATGGTCAGGCTCATCTTCCCGCAGGCGCCGCAGCGCTGGAAAGGCCGGTCGAGGTTATAGGCCACACGCGGCAGATAGCCCAGGTCCTCCAGCAGGGAAAACAGTGGGAAGAAGATCGCCATGGGCGGCAGCATCACCGACACCACCCAGGCCAGCACCCGCCAGGCGCCGTCGAGCAGCAGGCCCCGCAGCCAATCGGGCGCCGCCTGCGCGAGCGGGAGCGCAGCGATCCGCTCCTGCAGGTCAAACAGCAGCGCTGCGAGCGCGTCGGAGATCCCGTTGGCCCCGGCGATGGTGATATAGAGCACCGCCGCCAGAAGCAAAAGCATCAGCGGATAGCCCACGCGCCGCCCGGTCAGCAGGCGGTCGACGCGCTGATCTCTCTCCCCGTACGCCTGCCCTCCGGATCCGCTGATACCTGTGCAGAGCCGTTCGCCCGCGGTCACGAGCGTACTCGTGAGCAAGTCGACGAGGCGATCCCGGTCAAGCCCTTCCCCGGCCAGAGCCTGCCGCTCGCGCTCCACCGCCGTGAGCAGGGCGTCGTTTCGGAGCAGTACGCCGCCGAGACACGCGTCCGCCCGTGCGAGAGTGGCGTCGTCCCCCTCGAGCAGGCGCAGGCTGAGCCAGCGTGCATCGAGCCTGTCGCTGCACAGGGGCGCGGCCAGCGTCTCGATACGCGCGGCCGCGGCTTCGACGGGGATGGGATATACGGGCAGATACGCATCCGCCGGCGGCTGGTCGACCAGCGCGTCCAGCGCGTCCAGCAGCTCATCCCGACTGGCCCGCTCCCGGGAGCTGACGCCGACCACCGGGAGCCCCAGCCGCCTCGAGAGCGCGGGCAGATCCAGGGAGATCCGTCTGCGGCGCACCTCATCCATGAGGTTTACGCATACGAGCACCCGGCGCGTACATTCCAGGATCTGCAGCAGCAGATTCATGCTGCGCGGCAGATTGGTGCCGTCGCAGACCACGACCACCGCATCCGCGCCGCCGAAGCAGATAAAATCCCGCGCCAGCTCCTCCTCCGAGGAGCGCGCCAGCAGAGAATAAGTCCCGGGTATATCCACGACCTCGTAACGGTGCTTTTTACCGCGGCAGCTTCCGCGCGCGTTGACCACCGTCTTCCCCGCCCAGTTGCCGGTATGCTGCCGGCTGCCGGTGAGGCGGTTGAAAACGCTGGTTTTTCCCA
>JAFUUR010000030.1 GCA_017477695.1 Oscillospiraceae bacterium
CCGTCAGCGGCGTCACCGGCAAAATGGTGGCGTTCAAGCGCGAGTACGTGGATGGCAAATACCAGTGCAAGATGGAGCTGATCCCCCTCTCCTCCGTTGCAAACTACGAGAAGAAGGTCCCTATGGAATGGATCAACGAGGAGCAGAACGGATTGAAGCATGAGTTTATCGATTACGTTTTGCCGCTGATCCAGGGCGAGCCGGTCCTGCCGCTGGAGAATTCCCTGCCCCGCTACGCAAGGCTCAAGAAAGTCCTTGCCAAATAAACAGCCGCAGCAAAACGCCGCGATCTTCGGGTCGCGGCGTTTTTTGCTTCGGTTATAGGTTTTTGATCTGGTTTTGTATGAGTTTTCCGACGGTATCGGCCAATTGGTCGAGTGATCGGATCCGTGCGAAGTCACGCCCATATACGGTCCGTGCGGATTGGACGTCCTCGTCATTGCCCGTAAAGACACAGATCACTGCGATGCCGTCCGCTTTTGCCCTGCGCACCTCGAGTGCCGTATCGCGAATGCCCGCTTCCGAGTCGTAAGGCAGCCGCTCTCCGTCCCCGCTCTCCCGCGTGCGGATGATATCATTGGGCCGCACGTCGGAAAGGATGATAAGGAGTTTGTGCTCGTAAGGCGCGTCCAGGATCAAATGATGCGCTGCGCGTATCGCCAGACCGTCCCGGTTGCAGCCGTTGGAGACGTATTCGAAAATGCGCGCATTCTCACGAGGCTCCTCATAATCCCGAAAAATGCGCAGGATCGTATACCCGGTCATGGAACAAAACGAGATCACACGGCATGGGATCGCACAGCGTGTCAGCGCCTCGGCGATCATATACCCCTGGCCGGAGACGATCTCCTGGCGATTTATCTGGGAAGTGGACGCGTCGAGCAGAATATCTACGCAGAGATCTCCTACGGCTCCGGCCTCGGTTCGGGAAAAGACGCGGTCGTCCTCAAGCATGGCGGCGCGCCAGGATAGTCTCGCATCGATACTGCCCGCGTCTGACCGGACCGTCTCAGTCTGCATATGCAGGAGCACGGAGTTTTGGATCTTATCGGCAAGCCGCATGACGGCCGTGCGGTTTCGCATCTGTTCGCGCCGGTATGCGCTCCTGTTGCGCTCGATCTGCGCCCGTTCTTTTTCGCGCTGCAGGGCTTCGAAGCCGTTTTGAATCACGGCGTCGGTGGGCACCCCTTTTGTGACGTGCAGGTGACAGCCCTCGTGACTGCCCGTGCACAGCAGGCGTTCGAGCTCGAGGATCCTCTGATCGGAGTAGAGCGGCCGCCCGAACTTCCCGGCCATAAATCGCCTCAGCTCGGAAGCCGACATGCTGCTGCGCAGCTCGTCTTGTGCCGTCCGCATTCCACCGTCCGTCGCCGGGGCTTTATGCTCGACAAGTCCGGGGCCGAACTTGAACAGCCGCGGCGCGGCGCGGTGCTTTCTGCGATGTATAAAAGAGAGCTGCAAGGAGGAACGCTCTCGCTTTTTCTCCTCTGCGCGGATCTGAAACCAC
>JAFUUR010000272.1 GCA_017477695.1 Oscillospiraceae bacterium
AAGGCCGCGCCCGCCTGCTCCATCAGCGCGGCGTTGCCAACGTAGAAGGTCTGCCCGTCCACCACGGCGCGCAGGCCGCGCCCGGCCAGCTCCGTCACCTCGCCGATGCGGCTGCGGTCGATATCCCCGCCGTGCGCCGCGACGATCGACTCCGCCACGGGGTGGCGGGAGTAGCTCTCCGCCGCCGCGGCCACGTCCAGAAGCTCCTCGGCGCCGATCTGCGCCGGGTGGATCGCGTCCACGGCGAAGCTGCCCTGCGTGAGGGTGCCCGTTTTGTCGAAGACGACGGTGTCCACCCCGGCGAGCATCTCCAGGTCGTTCGCGCCCTTGATGAGGATGCCCTCACGGGAGGCGCCCCCGATCCCGCCGAAAAACGACAGCGGCACCGAGACCACCAGCGCGCAGGGGCAGGACACGACCAGGAAGATGAGCGCGCGGCGGATCCAGCCCGGCCAGGGCTGGCCGAACAGCAGCGGCGGCACGATCGCGAGCAGCAGCGCGCCGGCCACCACGCAGGGCGTATACCAGCGGGCAAAGCGCGTGATGAAGCTCTCGACCTTCGCTTTCTTTTCCTGTGAGTTCTCCACGAGCTCCAGGATGCGGGCCACGGTGCTGTCCTCGTAGACGCTCTCCGTGCGCACGCGCAGCACCCCCGTGAGGTTCACGCTCCCGCTGACGACCCGGTCGCCCTCCGCCTTGTCGGCGGGCAGGCTCTCGCCCGTCAGCGCGGCGGTGTCCACGCTGCTGCTGCCCTCGAGGATCACCCCGTCCAGCGGGATGCGCTCACCGGGGCGGATGACGATGGTCTCCCCCACGGCGACCTCGTCGGGCGAGACCTCTTCCTCGCGCCCCTCGCGCAGCACCACGGCGCTCTCCGGCGCGATGTCCATCAGCGCCGCGATGGACTTGCGGCTGCGGCCGACGGCGATCCCCTGGAACCACTCGCCGATCTGATAGAACAGCATGACGGCGGCCGCCTCCGGATACTCTCTGATCGCGAAAGCGCCGAGGGTGGCGATCGCCATGAGGAACTTCTCATCGAAGACCTGCCCGTGCAGGATGTTGCGGATGGCGGACCACAGCACGTCGTAACCCACGATCAGATACGGGACGGCGAACAGCAGCCCCCGCCACACGCCCTCCGCCGGCAGCAGCGCGGCGGCGACGCAGGTCACCGCCGCCGCGGCGATCCGCCACAGGGTCCGTTTCTGCTTGCGTGTCATATCATTTCAGAAGCACGCGGCAGTCCGGCTCCACCTTGGCGATGCACTTCACGGCGGCCTGCACCACCTCGTCGAACACGGCCTCGTCCGCCTCGATCGTCATCTTCTGGGTCATAAAGCTGACGGTAGCCTTCTGGACGCCGTCGAGCTTGTTGATGGCCGCCTCCATCTTTGCCGCGCAATTGGCGCAGTCCAGATCCTCCAGCTTGAACGTTTTCTTCATGGCTCCTCTTTCCTTTCTCCGTTTTCCGTATAGTCCTCGATCAGATGATCGAAGCCCTGAGCGACGATGGTGCGCACGTGATCGTCGGACAGGAAATAATAGATGGTCTTGCCCTCCCGGCGGTTGCCCACCAGGTTTGCGTCCTTCAGGATGCGGAGCTGATGCGAGATGGCGGACTGGGTCATCCCCAGCAGGTCCGCGATCGCGCACACGCACATCTCCGACTCCATCAGCGCGAACAGGATCTTCATCCGGGTGGTATCCCCGAAGAGCTTGAACAGGTCGGCCAGATCGCACAGCAGCTCATCCGTCGGCAGCTCCCTGCGCACCAGACGCAGGATCGCTTCGTGGTCGTGCTCCGCCGCCGGGTCCTCTGTGCAGCCGACCGGGATCGTTTTCTCCGTCATGCCTTTCGTATGCGCCTCCATTCATATGTTTGTCTGTTCATATGATAGCACGCTCATGCGTTCTTGTCAAGCATCGATCTTTTGCGGCGGAAAAATATCGCGCGCACAGCCCGGCGCGGTACGCCCGCGCCGGGCTGTGCGCGATCGGATCTTGCCGCGCGCGTGCCTTTCCGCCTCCGCGCAGGCGGACGCCCCGGCTTTTCGCGTTTCTCGCAAAAGCCGGGGCGCCTGTCTTTCCTTTTCCGTTCCGCTCTCACTCGACGGCCTTGAGCGACTCCGCCATGTTCACCCTCTCGAGCTTGCCGCGCATGGCGAGGTTGCTCAGATGCGTAAACGCCAGGGTGATGACGAAGGCCAGCGCGTAGCTCAGGAGCGTGATGCGGATCTCACAGGTCATATTTTCCACCACGATGGCGCGGATCACCACGTAGTGCAGGAGCTTGCCGAGCGCCAGACCCACGGCCGCGCCGAGGAAGCCCAGCAGGCGGTTTTCGCGCAGGACGTAGGCCGCGGTCTCGTCCGGATAAAAGCCCAGCACCTTGACGGTGGCGATCTCCCGCGTACGCTCCATGATGTTGATGTTGGTCAGATTGTAGAGCGTGACGAAGGCCAGCGCACCGGAGCAGACGATCAGCATCAGCACCAGCAAATTCAGGCTCGACATGGACTGCTCCATCGTCTCCCGCTCCTGCGCGGTCAGCGACACGTAGCTCACGCCCTTTTCGGCGCGCAGCCCCGCGCCCAGGAGGCCCGCGTCCGTCCCCTCCCGCAGGCGGACCAGCGCGGTGTTATGCCGCGGCGCGCCCAGCGATCGCGCGTTGAGATACACGTAGTGGTTCAGATAGTTCTTGCAGATCCCGCTGACGCGCAGCTCCACAGCAGCGCCGTCGTCCGTCGAGAGGCGCAGCACATCGCCCGCCGCAAGGCCGAGGTTCTCGGCGATCTTCTCGGTGACGACCGCCTCGCCCGCCGCGGGAAACGGCAGCTCGCCCCGCTCGTCGTGCAGGCTGACGATCCCGTCCAGCGCGCCGGTCTCCGCGGCGATCGCGCGGGTGCTCTTTTCCCGGCCGCCGAAGGTGAGCGTCACCGGCTCCTGCCAGGTCATGGCCCAGCGCTCGCTCTCCGTCTGCCAGAGCGCGGCGGCCTGCGCGTCGGAGCGCAGCTCGTCCGTGTCAAGGCTGACCGACAGGTCGTACAGAAAGATCTCCCCGTACTGATACTCGGAGATGCGCGCGACGGAATCCTTCGCGCCGAAGCCCGCCACCATCAGCGCCGTGCAGCCGCCGATGCCCAGGAGCATCATCAGCACCCGCAGGGGATGCCGGAAGGCGTTGCGCAGGCTGACCTTGCTGAGAAACGGCAGCCGCCGCCACAGCGGGCCGATGCGCTCGAGCAGGATGCGCCGACCCGCTTTCGGCGCCTTGGGGCGGATCAGCTCCGCGGGCCGCTCCCGCAGCTCCTGCTGACAGGCGAGCCAGGTGACCAGCACCGTGCCCGCCACAGCGACCAACAGCGAGAGCAGATACATCCGCGCGCTGAAATAGAAATCGAGCCGGGCATAATCGTACAGGATGCCGTAGGCGACCCAGACGATATAGGGGATCCCCGTCGTGCCGAGGAAAAAGCCCGCCGCGCATCCGAGCAGCGCCGCCGAGCCGGAATAGAGCAGATACTTGCTCATGACCGTGCCGCCGGAGTAGCCTAGGGCCTTCATGGTCCCGATGAGGGTGCGCTCCTCGCCGATCATGCGGGTCATCGTCGTCACGCACACGAGCGCCGCCACCAGCGCGAAAAAGGCCGGGAAAGCGTTGGCCAGACCGTCGATGATGTGGATATCGTTATTGAAGGTCACGTAGCCGGAATTGGCGTCGCGGTCCAGGGTATAGACGTCGAGCCGCAGCTTCTCGTCGAGCTCCGCCGCGGCGTCCCGGAGCTCCTGCTCCGCGTCCAAAAGCTCCTGCTCCGCGTCGGCGAGCTCTTCCTCCGCTTCCCGCTTCCCATCCTCGTACTCCCTGCGGCCGCTCTCCAGTCCTCCCCAGCCGGCGTCGATCTCCCACTGGGCGGCGGCGAGCTTGCTGAGGTTGACGGGATAGGCGTCCTCGGCAGCCTTGAGCTCCGCCTCGGCGGCGTCGAGCTGCGCGTAGCCGTCGGCGAGGGCCGCCTCCGCCGCGGCGATCTGCGCCTCCTGCGCCGCAAGCTCCGT
>JAFUUR010000273.1 GCA_017477695.1 Oscillospiraceae bacterium
CCCACCGTGCTCCGCCCCGAGCCGCGCCCGACGCAAAAGGCGCAGACGCGCCGGGAGCGCGGCGCAGGCCGTGAAAAGCCGTCAAGGGAGAAAGCGCCCAGGCCGGCTTCCGGCGGGCGGAAGAAGCGCGGCACGGCGGCGTTCATTTTCGCCGTCCTCTCCGTGCTGTGCCTGTGCTGGCTCGCGCTGCACGTCCGGCCGGACGGCGGGAGTGCCGCGGCGCGCGGCGCGCGGGAGGATCTGTCCGCGCGGCTCGACCTCTATGCGAACAACGCGGTCAGCGCCGCCCTCGGCGACGGGACCGTGCTGCCCAAGCTATACGCCATCGCCGAGAACGCGACCGTCGCCCCGAAGCCGGATCGCTCCCGCTTCGGCAGCACCTCGGATCCCGCGCAGGTCCAGGCCGTGATCGACGCGGCCGCGGAGCTGCTGGCCGGACAGACACTCGCCTGGGATCCGGACGCCGACTTCATGCCCGGCGCCGACTTCCAGTATTATCTGGACGACAGCATCTTCGTCCTGTGCTGGAAGGAGATCATCGACAACAAGTGCTGCAGCTTCGCCGAGATCAAAATGCTCGACGGCTCACAGGTGCGCAGGAAGCTCGCGGAGGACAGCTACGGCTCCAGCGTGCAGCTCTACGCCACGCAGATGGCGCGCGAGGCCAACGCCGTCGTCGCCATCAACGGCGACTTCTACGCCTTCCGCAACCTCGGTGTCACGGTCTACCAACGGCAGCTCTACCGCTGCAGCCCCGCCTCGGTGGACACCTGCTTCTTTACCGCCGACGGCGACATGCTCTTCGCCTACGCCGGGCAGCTCAAGGGGGAGAGCGCCGTGCAGCAGTTCATCGAGGACAACGACGTGCTCTTCAGCCTGGCCTTCGGCCCCGTGCTGGTCGACGGAGGCGAGCTCAGGGAGGTGCCCGCGAGCTACCCCATCGGCGAGGTGGATCACTATTATTCCCGCTCCTGCGTCGGCATGATGGACAAGCTCCACTACCTGCTGATGACCGTCAACTACGAGGGCGATTACCAGCACACCTGTACCATCGCGCAGTCCGGCCAGTACATCTGGTCGAAGGGCTGCCAAAAGGCCTATGCGCTCGACGGCGGGCAGACCTCCATCATCGTATTCAACGGCGGCGCGTTCAACCGCGTCGACTGGGACAGTGAGCGCAGCATGAGCGACATCCTGTATTTCGCCACCGCCGTGCACCGCGAGGAGGTGACGCCGTGAATCCCATCGCGATCAGCGTCGGCGGGGTCGTGCTCTACTGGAGCTCCCTGCTGCTGTGCCTGGGCGCGGCGGCCTGGCTCACGCTGGCCCTCGCCCTCTATCGGACGGACGGCGGCCCCGCGGGCGCCGTTTGGGTCTGGTTCCCGTTCGCCGTGCTGTTTTCCGTGCTGCTGGCGCGCTTTCTGCACTGGTACTGCCACGCCGAGCAGTACACGGGCCTGCTCGCCGCCATGACGCGCTACGACGGCGGCGGTTACTGCCTGCCCGGCCTGCTGCTGGGAACCGCGCTCGCCGCGCTCCTGGCGGTGCGCCTGGGCTTCGCGCCGGGAGCCGCCGGGCTGCTGGACGCGCTGGCCCCCGGCGCCGCGCTCTGCATCACTCTAATCCGCCTGGGCGCGCTCTTCGGCAGCGCCGACCGCGGCAAGCTCCTCATCACCAAGCCCGTGCTGCAGCACCTGCCCTTCGCCGCCCCGGTCGCGACCGCGTCCGGCGCGGTGGAATACCGCTTCGCCACCTTCTTCGTGGAGTTCCTGCTCCTGCTGGCGCTCTCGCTGTGGCTGCTGCGCTTCTACCTCCGGCAGCGGCACGCGCCCATGCGCGGCGGCCGGGCGGACGGCAGCGTGGCGCTGCTGTTCCTGGTGCTTTTGAGCGCCGTCGAGCTCGTGGCGGACAGCACCCGCTACGATTCGAGCTTCCTGCGCTCCAACGGCTTCGTCAGTCTGACGCAGATCGTCAGCGCGGCGGCGATCCTGGCCGTACTGATTTACTACGTCGTCCGCTCCGTGAAGGCGCGAGGCTTCGCGCCGCAGCATATCCTGTTGGTCCTGCTGTGGCTGGCCGGCCTGGGCGCCACCGCTTATCTCGAATACCTCGTGCAGCGGCACGGGGACTGGTACCTCTTCTGCTACGCTATGATGAGCCTGAGCTGCGCCGCGATGGCGCTCGCGCCCTGCCTCGCATACAGGACGCTGCGCGTCCGTTCGCGTTGAGCCGGCTCGAACACGTACGCGTTTGACCGCGTCCCCCGCAGAAAAGACCCCGCGCGCGTTCAGTGAACGCGCGCGGGGTCTTTTCTGCGCCATACGAGGGAAAGCGATCGGGCACGCCGGCCGAGGCAAAGCCGCGTCGGCAGCGCGTATCCCTCACCAGACTTTCTCCGCCCAGGCAAGCAGCTCCTTCTTCATGGCTTCACGGTCCCGTCCGCACGCCTCGGGATGCTGTCGCTCCGACTTGAAGGCCATCTTATAGATCCAGGGGAGCTCCGTCAAGAGCGCGTGGCTCATGTGCTCATAGGCGACATGCTTGTGCGGATACGGGAAGCCGATCTCCGTCAGCTTCTGCTCCATGAAAACGGCGCTTTCATAGGACGGCCACACCTCGTCGTGCTTCGAGGAGAGCAGGAGGATCGGCGCCCGGATCTTCTCGATGGGAATGAGGGTCTCCGGCGTCACGTCCTTGTCTCGGTTGAAGGTGATGATGTGCATCTCCTTCTCCTCCAGGAACATCTTCAGGATATTGAAGGTCCGGCTGCGGTACGGGGCGTAGGGCAGCTCCCTCCCCCGATAGCTCCAGCAGGAGGTGCCGGAGGGCGCCTTGTCCTTTCCGCTGCCGGTCAGGCCCTCGCTGACGAAATGCGACGGGACGCGCACGATCACGCAGGAGAGCTCTGCGAACAGGGACGCGGCCACCAGCGCCATCTCGCTGCCCTTGGACGTGCCGTCGATCCCGATCTTCTCATAGCCCTCGGCTTTCAGCCAGGCGATGGCCCGCTCCACATACTCCACCGGCACCCGGGAGAGCGCGGGCGGGGTCTGTTTCGTTTTGAACAGCGCGAGCGCCAGGGCGGGGAAGCCGTTTGCGTGGTAAAACGCCGCCGCCTGCCGGGTCAGGCTCATGCCGCCGTTGGAGCCGGACATGACGATCAGCACCTTGTCCTTTCTCCCGTTGCCGGGATAGAGGATCCCCTCAAAGCCTTCCGTCCGCACGGAGGCCGTTTTCATCCTGTGCATGCGGCTCGTTCTCCTTTCAAAATACGATCAACAGTCCGAGGAACATGAGCGCTCCCGCCCAATTCCCGCTTCCGCCCACGCGGGTCGGCATCAGCGCGAGCATCAAAAGGGTCGTGTTGAACACGCAGGCCCATTCCGGCAGCGGCGTCAGGCCGGATACGACCGCCGCGAACAGCACCGCGCCGAAAAGCAGAAAGCCCGCGTAACAGACGAACATGGTGACGGAGGTCTTCCGAAACAGCTCCGTGATGACCTGCCGCGCCGCCTCCGTGCGGCCGAGGCGGACGTACAGCCATTCCGGGACGCCGCACAGGACGTGGTGAGCGATGCCGAAGGTGAAGATCACCCCGACGGCCAGCAGCATCAGGTTCGCGTGGATCGCCGAGATCGGCCGCATCCACAGCGCCAGCGCCAGATAGCCGAAGAACATCATGCACATGGCCAGACAGCCCAGCAGCATGGAGAGGATGGCGTTGCGCGGCGGCATCCCCTCAAAGACCCGGGAGAGCTTTTCGTTGTCCTTCATTTGATCGAACTTGAAGCGCCCGTTCGGCAGATAAGTCATCCAGCAGTCGCACACGCCGCAGAGCAGATGCCCCGCCAGCGCGATCAGAAAAAGCCATTTCGTTGCAGTCATACGCCCGCCCTCTTGATCGTGTCTCATTTCACGCGGCGGTAGATCTCTGCCGCGCGGATGGTTTGCAGCTTTCCGGAAGCCCTCCGGCACGCTGAAGACAGCCTTGTTACGCCGCCTCCCGCAGTTCCTTTTGAAATCGGTCGAAAACCGTCTGCTCCGGCAGGGTCGCCAGCAGTCCGCCGAAGGTGAAGGCGTTTCCGAAGCTCAGGAACATCGTCCCGACCGCCGCGCCGAGCGCGCTCCGCCGGCCGAGGATCGCGGCAATAACGAGCGCGGGGATCGCGCCGAGGATCAGGTTGAACCACTTGGCGCTCCTCGGATAGGGGGTGAGCCCCCTGGCGAAAGCCAGGAACTGCACGACGATCATCGGCACCCAGAAGAGCACCAGCAGCGCATAGACTGGCTGCGAAAAGCCCCAGAACAGGCGGTCCGCGACGAGCTCCGCCGTCGCCGCGTCCAGGGGGAGCAGATACTTATAGACCAGGTTCAGAACGCCCATGTTCATATGGGCCCCCACCGGCGCAAGCCAGATATAGCCGAAGATACCGGCGCGGTAGATATGCGCGTACTTTGGCGCCGCGTCCGCCATCAGGCGGTAGACGGCGAAGAAGGCCAGCCCCTCCAGGAAGATCCCGACGAAGCCGAGCAGGCCCCCGGCGATCATCTGCCAATCCTCCAGGTTCGGCGCCCCCGCCATGACGCTGGCCGCTGTGGTGGTCGTCGGGATCTCCTCGGCGTAACCGAGCAGAAAATCCCCGACGCCCGTGAGGATCGAAGCGAACAGGCCGATGGCCAGGAGCTTTTTGATCCTCGCCCGATCCAGGTTGTTGTCAATGCCGATGGTATTCATTTCCTTTGTCCCTCAACAAGCGGATCCACTTCTTTTGCCGATGCGCGTAAAACGCTTTCGCCCACAGCCAGACGAAAGCGGTCTTCCAGCCCGCGCAGATATCCACTTCATCCGTATACTCCGTCTCGCTGCCCCGGTCCTTCAAATAGATCCTGTGGTTCCAGACAGGCACGTGTTCGTTTCCTTCCCTGCTGCTGACGCCGTCGCGATCAAACCTCTCTATGCGGATCGTGTGGGTCCCGAAGGGGATGAGTCCAAACAGGCGAAAGCGGTAGGCGCTCGTGCTTCCAACCGTCCAGGTTTGCGAATGGGAGGCGTCGACCGGGACGAAGGAGGCGAATGGCGCCGCTATATACTGCAGGGTAGACAGCTTCTGAAGCTCCGTAAAAACCACGTCCCGCTCCGCGGGAAACACAGACGTTTTTCTCACCGTTCTCATTTTGAGACGCCCTCCTTCACGCGAAGAGATCCTCCCTCTTTTCTCAAAACAGCGTGCAGATCCAGGCCAGGAGCGCAGACACCGCGGGGAATATGACCAGCAGCTTCAAAAGCTGGCTCCTGATGTTGAAGCCGTATTTCCTGTTTTTCATGACCTGTGCGGTTTCGGGATAGTAATACTGGAAGAAACCGAATTTCAGAAGCAGGAAGTTGTCAATGAGGAGCATGTCGCAGAGCTTATAAACAGTCGTAATAATAAAGAAACGAAGGAAAAACTGTCCGAAAGTAAAGCCGTTTCTGACGCCGTCCCCGATCGCTGTCACCACGACGCCCGCGGACATGAGCAAGCTGAGGATGAAAAGCGTCCACCCGATCGCGCGGGCGCCCGGGAACAGCTCTTCCGGTCTGGGCTTGATGACCGCCTGTATCTCCTTTGGCGCCGAAGAAAAGAACTTCTCGTCCTGGATAAAAGCGACCGCCGAAAGCAGCATCATTGCGATCGCCGTGCAGAAAACGATGGTAAGGAAAACGGTTAAAAGTATGCTGTACGTGGCTTATCTCCTCCATTCATAAACAGCCGTCCGGTTATTATCGTCAAACAGGATCCTTCACGCCGCCGAGATGCGGCTTCACGTTATTTCCTCGCCCTGTTTCCCCGCTCTCCTGCTGATGAGGAACCCGCCCTCATCCGTCACGGTCTCGTACTCCTTCGCGACCGGGTTCTCGCTCCCGACCACCAGATAATCGCACAGCGCGGCGTTCCCACAGGTCCCGCGGCGGATCAGTTGGCCGTGGATTTCGCCGATCCCGAAGAAATCGCAGTTGCACATCAGCGGCAGCACGTGAAGAAGCCCGTGTTTTTTCGCAAACTCTGCGTTGGGGCACTGCGTGAAGTGATACCGCGCGGCATGATGCTCTTTGTCATAGGGCTCGGAGACGTTGACAAAGCCATCCGGGTATTTCTTGATATCTTTCCGGTCCCGTTTCCCGACGGACCGGAACACCATGTTGATGAGCCGCATGTCGCGGCTGCGGTTCAGATCGAAGACTTTTCCCAGCTTCGTGAACGGCTCCATGAAAAGCCCCTGCACGAACTCCTGCATCTCCGCGATCGGCGGCTGATCCGGCAGCGCCGGGTAAAGCGCAAAGATCAGCAGGCCGCCGTAGATGGCCGAAGCGTGTCCGTTCTTTTTCCCGCCCATCTCGGGCAGGTCATCGAGATAGCGGAGATAATTCTCTTTCGTCCGCTCCCAGATGCTTCGGGCCTCTTCCTCTCCATAGCGCTCGGTCAGCCATCCGCGGACCTTGTCGTTATAGGTCCCGGGGTACAGGCCGCTTACGGCGCGCTCAAATCTCTCGTTCATTCCTGCATCATCCTTTCATCGGCGATCCGCTCCGGTGAAGAACGCCAGCGCCTGCCGGGCAAAGGCCTCCGGGTGCATCATCACGTACTCGCCGTGCATCATGCCGGGGATCCTGACGAGCTCGATCTGCGGCAGATAGCGCATGGCCCATTTCAGATCCCGGAAGCGGGAGCCCCATTCGTCCGTGCCGACCCAGAATTGGATCCTCGTCGAAAGCGCCGGCGCCGTTTTGGGCACCGCGTAGTTGTTGGCCGACCAGAAGATGTTCCAGATCGTCCGGTCGCTGTAGGTCTTCAGATAGCGCCGGATCGCTTCATATTCCTCACGCGCGTTCTCCGGGTCCCGCGCGAAGCGCTCCGGCGGGAAGGAAAGCTCCATGAGCCTTACGGAAGATCTTGCGAGCTTCAGCATGAGATAGTCCCGGACTCCGATCAGCCTGCAGATCCACCGGGGATACGTATAGGGCGCCGTCCCGGCGTCGATGATCGCCCTGTCCGCCGTCATCTTGCCGGAGGCGAGCATGTGGATCGCCATGCCTCCGCCGAAACTGAGTCCGTAGACCGCGTCCAGACGGCGGATGCCCCGGTCGTGCAGCCAGGCCACGGCGTCGTCCACGGTTTTCTCGACCGAGATGAAATCCGTGCCCTCCGCCGGGTCGTGACCGTCCGGCGTCACCTGCATCACGTGGAACTGCTCCCCCAGCAGCCGCGCCGCCCGGCTGAACTCTTCCCACGGCTCACAGCTGCCCTGAAAGAACAGCAGGTGCCTCTCATGCTCTTCCCCGAATTCGTGAATGATCATTCGTTCCTCCTTCGATCCGTCTCGATCCCCGCATCACGTCTTCCGCGCGATGCACTGGAACGTAAAGGGTGAGATCTTTCGATAATACCAGCGCTCAAATCCGGCGCTGCAGATCATCCCCGTGATCTCCCCGCGGGTGTACATCTTCACGTCGCCGCCCGGCAGCCGGGGAAACAGCAGATTCGCCAACAGGCGGACGGGCGCTGCGCAGTCCATGTCGTTGAGCAGCAGCGTGCCGCCCGGCGTCAGGATCCGGTACATTTCGTTCAGGGCGGATTGCGGGTGCGGATAGTGATGGATGCTCATATTGCAGGTCACCACCTGAAACTGCTCGCTGTCGAGCGGCATCTGCTCGGCGTCCCCGACCGTCGCGATCGCCGTGTCGGCGAGCCGCGCCCCGGTTTCCCGGATCATTTCCTCAGACAGATCCAGCGCGTTGAGCTAGATCTCCGGAAAGCGCGCCTCCACCGTGCTGAGAAACGCTCCCGGTCCGCAGCCGATATCGATAAGGCGCGCGGGGCGCAGTTTTTCGATCTCAGCCAGTTGGAACTTATAGTCAAGGCGCCAGTATCCGCCGCGCGCCAGCCTGGACTTCCCGTGTCCGTTGAAATACGCCCGGGACTTTACCTTGGCCTGCTCGTTCATGGGTCATCCTCCTTCTTCGGCAAAGCAGTCGTACGGCGCCGTATCGTCAAAAACGAAGCCGCGCGCCCGGATATCCGGGATCGCATCGACGTGTCGGAACGCACTCTGCGCATCATCGGTATAGCCGTTGTGCGACGTGAACACGTACCGGATCTCCGAGAGCGCCAGCCTCTCCTTCAGCGCCAGCAGCGATCGGATGTTCAACTGGCTGTCGTAATTGAACAGGGCGAAAAAGCACCGGCCGCCCTCCTTGTTGAGGGCTATGCAGTCCCCGGTAAACAGCAGCGTATCGTCGATGAGATAACACAGGTGTCCCAGTGTATGACCGGGCACCAGCAGCGCCTGTATCTTCAGCTCTCCGACCCGGACGACCTCGCCGTCCTTCAGCAGCCGATAACCGGGCCGGATGACGACGGAGTTTTTCAGCCCGATGGGCCCGATCTGCTTGCGGTGATAGCGGTTCGTCAGATAATTCTCTTCGATCTCTCCCACGTAAACGTCCGCGCCGCTGAACGGATTCGTCTGCCGCATATCCAGCCCGCCCGCGTGATCCGGATCCGCGTGGGTCAGGAACAGCGCCGTCACCTGCGCGGGATCCACGCCGATCTCTCTGCAGCCCTGCAGCAGCCCCGGATGGTTTTTATATCCCGCGTCGATGGCGATCAGCGTGTCGCCCTTGCGGATAAAAAAGATATTGACGTCATACTCCCGGACGCAGCTGACCATCTCGGTCAGCTTTCCCGTCGGAGAAGGATGCAGCGCGCCCTTCCCCCGATACATCCTGGGGACGATGCGTACGGCGAAATAGTCCATGATGCTCATGAAGACGCTCTCCTTTCCGTTTCCGGATGATTTTCCGCTCCCGTTGCACTCCGCGGCCCGCGCCGATGCTTTCGAGCCTTCCGCGCCGCCGTGCCTTCCGGGCTCACGGATCGGCACGCCGAAACGCCGTCCGGACGACGAAATACTGATCCCGCTTGGATCTGATGTACAGTCTCGTTACCCAGTTATACCGGACGCCCTCGATGGGGTAGCCCTCCAGGTAGCTTTTCTGTTCCACGCCGGCGATACGGTCCGAATATCCCGGCAGCTCCTTCTCCGCGTTTTCCATGGCGAAGGTGATCCTGGTGTCGTTCTCCGTCATGCTGATCTGGGCGTTGCCGGCCTTTGCGCCGCGGTCGCTGACGAAGTCGAACACGAACACGCCGCCGGGAAAGCGCTCCGCCATCGCCGCGAGCAGGGCCCTGACCGCCTCCTGCGTCAGATAGTGCAGCACGCCCGCCGCCAGGAAGATCACGCCCTTTTCCTCTTCAAACGGTACCTCGTCAAACCAGCGGTGATCCGTAATATCACTGACCACGTTCTTCTCGTTTTTCCCCGTGGGGATGTACTTCTCCCTGCAGGCGATCACGTCCGGAAAGTCCACGTTGATCCAGGGATTGCCGTCGTTCTTCATCTGCCTGCGCAGGCAGGAGAGCCCGGCGCCCAGCTCCACGACCGTCGCCTCGGGATGCTCCTGCAGATACGCCTCGACCTCGCAGGCAAAGTCGTACTGCCGGATGGCCCCTGCCAGCGCCGCGCACTCCATGTGGTAAAACACCGTGGGCGGCTTCTCCTCGCCCATCTCCTGCAGGATCCGCACCGCGTCGTGATCCGGCAGGATCTGCGGCAGCTTTTTCACCGCGATGGCGCGGCTCCAGAGCGGGATGCAAAGCGTCCGCTCCACGCTGTCTTTTTTCAGCTCACTCATGCTGGCGACCTCCGTTTATCCCTCTGAGCCCTGTCGTATTATCGTTCAAGTGCCGCTCACAGATCGTTTCCGCGACCTGCGCGGCGCGTTATACCTCGCTGGTTAGGTATATCTAACTCCATGATAGCACACTTCTTTTCAAAGCGCCATACCTTTTGAAAAAAATGATGGCGCCGGGACGCCCGCGCGCAGGGACTGAACAGGCGGGGCTCCGAACGGGCAGGCGGGCGCAGCGCCGCGGCGGGAAGGCCGTTCCCCCCCCTGTGCCGCACTATGGCGCGGTCTGCGCGCTCGCTATGGGAACCGCCAACAGCGGCCGCTTTTTTGATGGAAAAAACCGTCGCATTTACCCCTTGTAAGGATATTTATATTTCTATATAATGAAAAGCGCTGTATATACGATTGGAGAACGATTCTTATGGCTGCACAGAAATTGGATTCCCGCCGGATGGGCGAGATGCCGGAGGGCAGGCTGCTGCTGAGCATGGCGGTGCCGATGATCCTGTCCATGCTGGTACAGGCGCTGTACAACGTGGTGGACAGCATCTACGTGGCCCGCGTGTCGGAGGACTGCCTGTCCGCCCTGTCCCTGGCCTTCCCGGCGCAGAACATCATGATCGGCCTTGCAACGGGCACCGGCGTCGGCGTGAGCACGCTCGTATCCCGCGCCCTCGGCCGCAAGGATCAGCAGGAGGCCAGCCGCGTGGCCGGCACCGCCATCTTCCTCAGCTTCTGCTGCTGGATCCTGGTCGCTCTGCTCGGCCTCTTCTTCGCGAAGCCCTTCATCCATTCCCAGACGCAGGTGGCGTCCATCCGCAGCTATGGGGACTCGTACCTGCAGATCGTCACCATCGCCTCGCTGTTCGTCTACCTCGAGGTCTGCGTGGAGCGGCTGCTCCAGTCCACTGGCATGACGAGGCTGTCCATGTGGACGCAGATGATCGGCGCGGTGACGAACATCATCCTCGACCCCTTCTTCATCTACGGCTGGCTGGGCCTGCCCGCCATGGGCACCGCCGGCGCCGCCATCGCCACCGTCATCGGCCAGGCCGTCGGCGCGGGCGTGGGGTTCCTCTTCCACCACAGGCTGAACCGGGAGCTGCCCGTCAAGCCGCGGGATATCCGCCCGCATGGGCGCATCATCGCCGCCATCTACCGCATCGGCTTCCCCTCCATCCTGATGATGGGCATCAGCTCCGTGACCAACTATCTGATGAACATCATCCTCGGGGCCTTCACCTCCACGGCCGTCGCGGTCTACGGCGTGTATTTCAAGATCCAGAGCTTCTTCTTTATGCCGGTCTTCGGCATCAACAACGGCCTCATCCCCATCATCGGCTACAACTACGGTGCCCGGAAGAAGGCACGCATCTACCGCACCATCCGCTTCGGCGTGCTCTACGCCTGCTGCTTCATGTTCCTGGGCCTTGCGCTGTTCCAGCTCATCCCGCAGGTGCTGCTCGGCATCTTCAGCCCGTCGGAGGCCATGCTCGCCATCGGCGTGCCCGCGCTGCGGCGCATCAGTCTGAGCTATCTGTTCGCGGGCTTCTGCATCGTGGCGGGCTCCACCTGCCAGGCGCTGGACCGCAGCGTGAATTCCCTGCTCGTATCGATCCTGCGGCAGATCGTGGCCCTCATCCCGGCGGCCTGGCTCCTCTCCCGCACCGGCGACGTGAACATGGTCTGGTGGGCCTTTCCCATCGCGGAGCTCATGTCCCTCGCGGCGAGCGTGTTTTTCCTGCGCTCCGCCCTCAAGGGAATGGAGGCGACGATGGCCGCCGCCCCCGCCGGGGAAAACTGAACCGAGGCGCCCCGGCCCTGCCGGGGCGCTTTTCGCCTTCCCGTACTTGATTTTTCGCTTCGTTTGCGGTATCATCCCTTTTGTCCCTCCGGGGAGGAGGTCTCTCATGGATAAAAAATCGATCGGGCGGCTGCTGTGGGGTCTGGCGCTGGTGCTGGCCTGGAGCTGCGTCCTGTATTTCTTCATCAAAAGCAGCGGCGACGTGAGCGTGGAGGATCTGCTGCGCTACAAGCCGGGTCACCCGGCCGCGGCGGCGCTGGCCATGTGCGCGCTCTTTGCCTTGAAGGGCGTGGACTTCGTGCTCCACTCCGGCGTCCTCTACGCCGTGAGCGGCATCATGTTCCCGCTCTGGAGCGCGCTGCTGCTGAGTCTTTGCGGCGCCTTTCTGATGAGCTGCGTCCCCTACGCCGTGGGCAGGAGCCTGGGGCAGCCCGTCCTGCGCTACGTGGCGGAGCGCTATCCCCGCTTTCGGGTGATCGAGAGCATCCGCAGCGACCGCCAGCTCGTCATCGCGCTGATGATCCGGCTGCTCGGCATGCCGTTGGCCGTCGCCGGCCTCTATATGGGCGCGGCGCAGTTTCGCTTCGGGCGCTATATGCTCGGCTCGCTGCTGGGGCTGCTGCCCTCCGTGGTATGCTTCACGGTCATGGGCGTCAACGCGGCTGACCGTTCCTCCCCCGCCTTCTGGATCGCCCTCGGCGTGCACGTGCTGATGCTGCTGGCATCCGCCGGGATCTACGCCGCGCTGCGCCGCCGCGGCGCGCAGCCGCTGCCGCGCAGCGGATTGTCCGTCGGCGAAGCGCCCTGAGCGGGCTTTTCTCCACAGCGTCATTCAGGCGGCGCCCCGCCGCATATACATAAGGAGCTTTTGCCATGTCTGATTACATCATCGCCACTTCTTCCACCTCGGATCTCCCCCGCAGCTATCTGGACGCGCACGCGATCCCCTTCATCTCCTACAGCTTCACCGTCAACGGCGAGCTGCGCGAGGACGACTGCCGCGAGGAGAGCCGTGCCGCCATCTACGCCGGCATGCGCGCCGGGGACGACCTGAAGACCTCCATGATCAACGAGTTCGTCTACTACGATTTCTTTAAGAGCCTGCTCGAGCAAGGGCAGGACGTGATCTTTCTGGATATGTCCGAGAAGATGTCCGTCTCGTTCGAAAACGCCGCGCGGGCGGCGGAGTCCATCCGGGCGGAGTATCCGCAGCAGCGCTTCTGCGTGATGGACACCCGCTGCATCTCCGGCGGCCTGGGCCTGCTGGTGATGGAGATGGTCAAGCGCAAGGAGGCCGGCGCCGGGTTCGACGAGGTCGTCGCCTGGGGCGAGGCGAACAAGCTGCGCATCGCCCACCGCTTCACCGTGGACGATCTGAACTACCTCAAGCGCGGCGGGCGCGTGTCCAACGCCTCCGCCCTGGTCGGCTCGCTGCTAAACATCAAGCCCGTGCTTTACGTGCCGGACGTCGGCACGCTGGACGTCGTCAAAAAGGCGCGGGGCCGCAAGGCCGCCCTGTGCGCCATCCGCGACGGGATCCTCAACGACCTGAGCACGGTCGACGCCGCGGGGCAGGACATGCTCATCCTGCACGCGGACTGCCTGGCCGACGCCGAATGGCTGCGCGGGCAGGTGCTCGCCGCCCATCCGGAGTTGGCGCAGATCGCCATCAGCAGTCTCGGCGTGGTGATCGGTGCGCACACCGGCCCCGGCCTGCTGACCGCCTTCTACCTCTGCGACAAGCGCGTCCCGTAAGGGAAGCGGGCAAGAGCCCCCGGTGCAAATGCGCCGGGGGCTCTTGCCATGCCCGCCTGAAAACGGTATACTCTATGAGACAGACAGAAACAGGAGAGGGGGACCGCCCATGCCCAACGTGATCAAGATCGGCGACTTTTCCGCGCCGGAGCTGGATATCTACGCGCGCCTCACCGAGGGGCAGCTCAAAAACCGCGCCGAGCCCTCGAAGGGGCTCTTCATCGCGGAGAGCCCGAACGTCATCCACCGCGCGCTCGACGCGGGCTACGAGCCCGTGTCGCTGCTCATGGAGCGCAGGCACATCGACGGCCAGGCGAAGGAGATCGTGGCGCGCTGCGGCGGGATCCCCGTCTACACCTCGGAGCTGGAGGTGCTCAAGGAGCTGACCGGCTTTCCGCTGACGCGGGGCGTGCTGTGCGCCATGCGCCGCCGCCCGCAGCCGACGGCGGAGGAGGTCTGCGCCGGGGCGCGGCGCATCGCCGTGCTGGAGGACGTGATGAACCCCACCAACCTCGGCGCCATCTTCCGCTCCGCCGCCGCCCTGGGGATGGACGCCGTGCTGCTCACGCCCGCATGCAGCGACCCGCTCTACCGCCGCGCCGTGCGCGTGAGCATGGGGACGGTGTTCCAGGTGCCCTGGGCGCGCATCGGCGAAGAGCCGGGCGACTGGCCGCAGGCCGGGCTCGGGACGCTGCGCCGCCTCGGCTTCAGGACCGCCGCCATGGCCCTGCGGGAGGATTCGCTCCCGGTGGACGACGCGCGCCTCGCGCGTGAGGAGAAGCTCGCCGTCGTGCTCGGCACCGAGGGGGACGGCCTGGCCGAAACGACCATCGCCGCCTGCGACTACACGGTGCGCATCCCCATGTCACACGGGGTGGACTCGCTGAACGTCGCCGCGGCGAGCGCGGTGGCCTTCTGGCAGCTCGCGCGGCGCTGAAAGCCCGCGCGCGAAGAAAAAACGGATGGCACGTTTGCCATCCGTTTTTTTACGCCTCGCCGAAGCGGCGCAGGGTCTCGCCGGTCATGCGGTAAACGGTCCAGCCCTCCATGGGCTGCGCGCCGAGGGAGAGATAGAAGTCGATGCTCGGGCGGTTCCAGTCCAGGCAGGACCACTCCAGCCGCCCGCAGCCGCGCGCGACCGCGAGCTGCGCGAGGCGCTGCAGCAGCGCCCTGCCGTATCCGCAGCCGCGGCGGTCCGGCCGGATGAAGAGGTCTTCCAGATAGATGCCCGCCCGGCCGAGGAAGGTGGAGAAGTTGTGGAAAAAGAGCGCGAAGCCGACGGCCTCTCCTCCGGCCTCCGCGAGCAGCACCTCAGCCCTGCCCTTCTCAAAGATCCATTCCCGCAGCAGCTCTTCCGTGGCCACGACCTCGCCGCTGAGGCGCTCATAGTCGGCAAGCTGCCGCACGAAGCCGAGGATCGTGCCCACGTCCTCCGGCGCGGCAAAGCGGATCGTCAGTTCAGACATCGCAGCCCTCCCCGCCGATATAGGTGAAGCGCCGCACGGTCTTCCCGTCGCGCACGATCTCCTCGTTCCACATGGCGGCCGGGCGCACCCAGATCCCCCGCTCGCCGTAGAGCGCGCGGTAGACCACCATCTCCTCCTCCGTCTCGCTGTGCCGGGCAAGGTACAGCAGCTCGTATTCGCCGCCCTTGAAATGGCGGTAGCGGCCGGGCCGCAGCTCGTTTTCCATGCGTTTTGCTCCTCTCCGCATTTTTGAACACTATAACACGCCCGCGCGCATCCGTCCAGAATAAAACTGCGTTGACAATTTCTGCCGCGGATATTAGAATACTTCTGCGCCCGCAGGCCCCTGCGAAGGGGCGCGGAGCCGAAACGGATAAGAATCGAAACTCATACGATACGGAGGAACGGATCATGATCAAGATCGTTGCAAGTTCTCTCGTGCGCGAAGCGTGCATCGAGCAGTACCACGCTCTGGCCAAGGAGCTCGTGGAGAAGTCCCAGGCGGAGCCCGGCAACATCTGCTACACGCTCAACCAGAGCACCTCGGACCCTCGCGTCCACAGCTTTCTGGAAAGCTGGAAGGACCAGGCGGCCATCGACGCGCACAACGCTTCGGAGCATTTCCAGCGCATCGTGCCCCAGCTCGCCGCCCTGCGCGAGGAGACCCAGACGGTCGAGTTCTATACGGAAGTGGAATACTGAGCCATGCGTAAACGCCTGATCCCGCTGCTGCTCACAGCGGCGCTGCTGCTCGCGGCGCTGTCCCTGGCGGGCTGCAGCGCGCCGACGCTGCCTCCGCTGCCGACGATCACGC
>JAFUUR010000274.1 GCA_017477695.1 Oscillospiraceae bacterium
CCGCTACGGGGTGGAGGTGGTCAGCTGCGCCGCCCGCTGCGCGGACGCGCTCAACGGCAGCCGCTGCGCGCCCGAGCTGCGCGCGGTCCTGCGCAGCGGGGAGTGCTTCTCGCTGCGGCACCTCGCCGTCACCGGGGACGATCTGGCCGCGCTGGGCTTTTCCGGGCGTGAGCTCGGCGATATGCTCAACTTCCTGCTCGACTACGTGATGGAGTACCCGGCCAACAACCGCCGGGAGCCCCTGCTCATGCTCGCCAGCCGCGACGAGGAGTGAGCGCGGCGTTATCAATTTTCTATCATGGAGAAACGAGGTGCCGGCATGGCGGATACCTGGGAAAAACTCAAGGCCGAGTGCGCCGCGTGCGCGGCCTGCCCCCTCGCGCAGACGCGCACGAACCTGGTCTTCGGCGTCGGCCGCGAGGACGCGGAGATCCTCTTCATCGGCGAAGGCCCCGGCGAGCAGGAGGACCTGCAGGGCGAGCCCTTCGTCGGCCCGGCCGGCAAGCTGTTGGACACGATGCTCGCCATCATCGGGCTCGACCGCAGCAAGGTCTACATCATCAACATGGTCAAGTGCCGCCCGCCGCGCAACCGCGACCCGCAGGAGGATGAGATAGCCGCCTGCGCGCCCTGGCTGCAGCGGCAGATCGCGCTGGTGGACCCGAAGCTGATCGTCTGCCTGGGCCGCGTCGCGGCGAAGGGGCTGATCGACCCGGAGTTCCGGATCACGCGCCAGCACGGCCAGTGGTACCGCTGCGGGGACCGCCCCATCATGGCCACCTATCACCCCTCCGCCCTGCTGCGCGACCCGTCCAAGCGGCCGGAGGCCTTTATGGATCTGCGAGAACTGCGAAAGGAGATCCGTGCCGTCTGCGAGCGCACGGAGCTGTACGATGATACCCTTTAAGAACCCCACCCTCTGCGACAAGGCCTGGATCGACGAGCTCGTTCTGGCCGAGAACAGCCCCAGCGCGGACTACAATTTCGGCAACATCTACATCTGGGACAAGCGCTACCGCCAGCTCGTCGCCCGCTGCGGCGACCGGGTCCTCACCAAGCTGCGCTACGAGGGCCGGCCCGCCTTCGTCTTCCCCGTCGGCCGCGGCGAGCTGCGCCCGGCGATCGAGGCGATCACGGACTACGCGGCCCAAAAGGGCTGCCCGCTGGTGATCCGCGGCGTCACGGCCGCGCACCGGGAGCAGCTCGAGGCGGAATACCCCGGGCGCTTCGTCTTCACGCCGGAGACGGATTACTTCGACTATATCTACCGCGCCGAGCGCCTGGCCACCTACGCCGGCAAGGCCCTGCACGGCAAGAAGAACCACTGCAACCGCTTCGAGGCGGAGAACGACTGGACCTTTGTCCCGCTGACGCGCGAGCTCATCCCCGTGTGCCTGGACATGCTGGATCTCTGGACGGAGGAGAATTCCGAGCGGCTCGACAAGAGCGTGAGCTTCGAGCACGACGCGATCATCCGCGCCTTCGCGGCCTTCGAGCCGCTGGGCCTGGAGGGCGGCGTGCTGTACGCCAACGGCAAGGTCGTGGGCTTCTCCCTCGGGGAGATGTGCAGCAGCGACTGCTTCGACGTCCACTTCGAGAAGGCGCAGATCGACCTCAACGGCGCCTACCCCATGGTCTGCCGGGAGCTGACGCGCATGCTGCTGCAGCGCCACCCGCAGCTTCAGTTCATCAACCGGGAGGACGATATGGGCTTCGAGTCCCTGCGCCGCTCCAAGCTCAGCTACAAGCCCGAGTACCTGCTGGAAAAATACGTTGCGAGGGAAGCCGATGTCTGATTTTACGATCCGCGGCACGACGGCCGCCGACGTCCCGGCGCTCACGCGCCTCTGGGCGGAGACCTTCGGGGATCCCGAGGCCCTGATCGCGGACTTTTTCCGCCTGCTGCCCGGGATGGGCTTCGGCCTCGCCGCCGAGGCGGAGGGGCGGATCCTCGGCGCGGCCTACGCCGTCACCGGGCTGGATCTCGCCCTGCCCGACGGGAAAAAGAAGACCTGCGGCTATCTCTACGCCGTGGCCGTGGACCCCTCTGCCCGCAGCCGGGGCGCGGGCCGGGCGCTCAGCCGCGCCTGTGCCGAGACCGCGCGCAGGCTCGGCTGCGCCGTGTTCTGCACCGAGCCGGCCGACCTCTCCCTTTTTGACTGGTACGAGGAGATCCTCGGCCTGCGCTGCGCGCTGCGCCGCCGGGAGGAGCGCGTGCCCGCCGCCGCGCTGGAGTTCTGCATGGAGCTGAGCGCGACGGACTACCGCTACTGGCGCGAGCGCATGCTCGCAGACCTGCCGCACGTCCGCCTCGGCGACGCGGCCCTGCTCTATCAGCACAGTCTATGCCGCCGGTACGGCGGCGGCTTCTACGCCGTGGGCGACGGGGTCGCCGCGGCCTACCGCGACGGGGAGCGCTGCGTCGTGCGCGAGCTGCTCGCCCCCGCG
>JAFUUR010000275.1 GCA_017477695.1 Oscillospiraceae bacterium
ACATTTCGTTGCCAATTTTACCCTGCTGGTAGTAATGATAAAGGAGAAGGTTTATTGAGGTTACATAATACGTATAGACACGATTTAAAATGTTATAGTAGTGAAGAAGGTCGATGTCTCAAATCAGCCGCAGCTTTTCAGCGGGGCCCGGGAACTGGTCGACTGCTTCCTCGAAGAGGAGGCGGGCAGCTCCGGCGGCAGCCGGGAGCGCGGCGTCTATCCCCTGAGGGAATTCCCCGCAGAGCGCGCCCGCGGGAAAAAGATCGTCCTGCTCGGCGAGGATACGCCGGAGAAGCGGGAGCGGATCGCGCGCGTGACGGGAGACGGCCAGGCCTTTTTGTCAAAGCTGGAATGGTGCATCCGTCTATTGGAGGATCCGCGCGTGCGGATCTCACCGCAGCAGGTGCGGCTCGATATCTGCACGCTGTGCCAGTTGGATTGCGTTTCCTGCTATATGCGCCGGGACGAGCGGCAGACGACGGGCCTGGGATACGTGCAGCCGGAGCAATTTGAGGACTTCCTGCGCAGAGAGCCGCAGATCCACAGCCTCGAGATCTCCAACAGCGGGGAGCCGTTTCTACATCCGCGGCTGCATGAGATCATGGAGATCGCGCATCGGCACGGCGTGACATTGACCTGCTATAACGGCATGAATTTCAATCACGTTGCGGATCAGGTCCTGGAGGACATGGTGCGCTGGGAGATGCCGGAAGTGACCGTCGCGCTGGACGGAGCGTCCCAGGAGACGTACGCCGTCTACCGGCGCAACGGGCAATTCGACCGGGTCATAGAGAACATCCGGAAGCTGAACGCGATCAAAAAGGCCGCGCATTCCGCGTTGCCCCGTCTGACCTGGCAGTTCGTCGTTATGAGCCATAATTACGACGACATTCCCCGCGCGGAGGAAATGGCAAAGGAACTGGAGATGGACATCGCCTTCCACGATACCTGGTCCGCGCCGGAAAGAAAAAAGCTCCGGCGCATGCTGGAGGAACGGGGCGTCTCCGCAAAAGCCGCAGACGCGGAGGTGGCCGAACACAAGAACGATTTCGACGCGTACTGTATGGAGCTGCTTACGCACCCCCAGATCAACTGGGACGGGCGGCTCCTGGGCTGCTGTCAGATCTACCGGAGCGACTGGGGCATGAACGCTTTTGAGACGAGCCTGACGGAGATCATGAACTCGCCGGTCTACCGGGAGACGGTGCTGGCGCTGCTGAAGGGCGAAGCGCTGCCGTATGACGGCGTCCCCTGCTTCACTTGCCGGCGGCAGCCGCTCAGTCCCGGCCGGAGAGAGGCCATGGTCGGTCTGCTTTGACGCGGCCGCGCGCCGGGAGACGGCACGGACGACAGAAAAAGACCTCCCGCGGCCCCACCGAATAAAGGTGGGGCCGCGGGAGGTCTTTCGTTTCGCGTTCGTTACAGCTCGTAGATGAAATCGACGAGCTGCCGGCCCTCCAGGGAGATAGGCTCGTCCGCGTCGGCGGGCTTGCTGCGGAAGGTCAGCTTGGCGATCTCCAGCATCTCGCGCTCGGTGAGTGCGTCTCCCAGCCGCGCCTGCAGGAGCTGCCGGAACTCCGGCAGCGTCCGGAACCCGTACGCGCAGATCGCGGGCGCCTGCGGCACGGGCGCGAAGTAGCTCTCGCGTTGCGGGTCGATCTGCGGGAAGCTGCGTTCTTTCTCAATCCAGGTCATAGCGGTCGTTCCTTTTCTTTTCCTCCGGCTGCTCCCGCTTGTAGAGAACGTAGTTCTGCAGGATCAGCACGTCCATTTCGGTGTTCATGAAGCAGCGGTACGCGTCCTCCGGCGTGCAGACGATCGGCTCGCCCCGCACGTTGAAGGAGGTGTTGATCAGCAGGCCGCAGCCGGTGCGCGCCTCGAAGGCCTTCAGCAGCCGATAGAAGAAGGGATTTCGCCGCTCGTCCACCGTCTGCACGCGGGCGCTGTGATCCACGTGGGTCACGGCGGGGATCTCCGACCGGCGGCGGTTGATGATCCGAATCAGGTCCGGGTCGTCCGTGAGCTCCGCGCGCAGATCCGCCTGCTCCGGCGCGCAGTTTTTCACGTTGCGGCAGAACAGCATGTAGGGCGACTCGCCGTCCGGCTCGAAGTAATCGCCGCAGCGCTCGGCCAGGACGGCGGGGGCAAAGGGCCGGAAGGACTCGCGGTACTTGATGCGCAGATTCATGCGCGACTGCATCTGCTCCGAGCGGGGATCGGCGAGGATGCTGCGGTGCCCGAGCGCGCGCGGCCCGTATTCCATGCGCCCCTCCAGCAGGCCGACGATGTTCTGCTCGTCCAGCAGCTGCGCCGCGAGCGGGAAGAGGGCTTCGTCGTCCAGATAGTGGTAGGGCGCCTTCTCCCGCTCGAGGAAGGCGAGGATCTCTTCGTTGGAATAGGCGGGGCCGAGGAAGCTGCCCTGCTGCGCGTCGGGCAGGCGGAGCCGCCGCGTGCCGCCGGAGGCGTAGAAATACGCCAGCGCGGCGCCGAGCGC
>JAFUUR010000276.1 GCA_017477695.1 Oscillospiraceae bacterium
CAGCAGCCCGCTGAGCGCGCCGCCGCCGCCACCGCCGAGAAGGAGCACCAGCAGGATGATGATCAGCAGCGGGCTCTTGCCGCCGCTGCGGGTCACGCCGCCGGTCCTCTGGCCGTTCTGCTCGGCGCCGCTGCTGCCGCCCGGATGGGCGCTCTGATCGCCCACGGGGCCCGTATTCAGTCCGGAGCCTCTGCGCCGGATCCCTTTGCCGTTATTGGTTACGTACTTATCTCTGCCCTGAGGCCGCTTGTCGTCTGCCATGGTTACGCCTCTCTTTCTGCCTGGCCGGTCTGTCGGCGGGTATGATGCGTTCTGGGAAACAGTATAGCAGAAGAAAACGGAAATGACCAGTCCTTTTTCATTGGAACTTTCCCGCGCCGGCCGCGTTTTCCGGCGCCGTCTTGCAATCCGCGCGCGTTTCATGTATAATGATTTTTATAGTGGATATCCGGAGGTCGCTCACGGCTTTTGCCGACGATATGCATTGTGTTCGTCGTGCGCCGCCGCTGGCCGCGTACGGCGCGATCCGGAGGGTTACCGAAGCGGTCATAACGGGGCGGTCTTGAAAACCGTTAGGGCGAAAGTCCACGCGGGTTCGAATCCTGCACCCTCCGCCACGTCAGAAGAAGCTTACTCCATTCCGTTTCCGCGGCGACGCAAAGCTAGTCCCTTCAGGGATTTGCGTAAGAACTGCGAAAACTGCATATCCGTAAGCTCCTTCTTCCCTCTCCAAATCGGGCCCGCTTCGCCGGGTTCCGATTTGGGGCGGGCTTCTAAAGTGTAAAGCTTATACAAACACAGAAAACGCACGGTGATCAAGTTCGATCGCCGTGCGTTTCCCCATATATCTTACAACAGTCGTCAAATGCAAATTGCCGCAGTGGATATTGATATTCACAGGACATTTCCCCTTTCTGTTTCTTGTAGAAAGACGTCTTCCGATGTATAATGCAGTCTGAAGATGATCATCAAGACAGCAGAGGTACGATCGGCAATCAATAAGAGGAGGTTCTGCCGTGAAAACATTGATCGCTTATTTCAGCGCGGAGAGTGGGACGACGGCGCGCGTGGCGAAGGACGCTGCCGCGGCGCTGGGGGCCGATCTCTATGAGATCACGCCTGAAAAGCCCTACACGGCGGCGGATCTGCGCTACACCAACCCGCTGGCCCGCTGCAACCGGGAGTTTTTCGCCAAGAAGGAGGTGCCGGTGGTCGGGCGGATCGAAAACTTCGATGATTACGAGACCGTGCTGATCGGGTTCCCGATCTGGTACGGCTGCGCGCCGCTGGTCGTCAGCAGCTTCTGCAAGGGCTATGACTGGTCAGGCAAGAAGGTCGCGGCCTTCGCCACCTCCGGAGGCAGCGGTATCGGCAAGACCGCTGAAAAACTCCGCCCCTTTATTGTGGGCGGGGAGCTGCTGGACGCAAAGCTCGTCCATAGCGGCTCTGAGCTGACGAACTGGGCAAAGGGACTGTGACCTTGCAGCACAACATGAAAGGTGCGGCGCTGGGCAGCGTCGCGCTCACGATCCTGTTTTCTCTCCTGTACTGCCACCTGCCTGCCGGAGCGTGGTACTCGCTGGCGATCACCTTTGGGACGATCAGCTATCATCTTGTGATGCGGCTGCTGGTGGGGCTTGCGTATAACGTGTGTATGAAGAACCGCGCGGACTATCATAAGCCGTGGTATCGGCAAAAGGCCTTTGAGCCGAAGCTGTATGAGACGCTGCGGGTCAAGAGCTGGAAAGGGAAAATGCCCACTTATGCAGGCGATCTCTTCGATCCGCGCAGGCATAGCTGGGACGAGATCGCGCAGGCCATGTGCCAGGCGGAGCTGGTGCATGAGACGATCGCCGTTTTGTCTTTCCTCCCGCTGCTTGCCGTCCGCTGGTTCGGCAGCTTCTGGGTATTTTTGATCACATCTGTTCTCAGCGCGCTGCTGGATCTGATGTTCGTCGCCATGCAGCGCTATAACCGCCCGCGGGTCGTCCGGCTTGCGGAAAAACATAATAGATAGAGGAGATCGTACCATGAACAAGAACACGAAACTGTTTTCCGTCATCAGCTACATCACCTGGATCGGCTGGATCGCCGCTTTCGTTTTGAGCGAGAAGGACGACAAGCTCGTGCGCCACCACCTGAACCAGGCGCTGGTGATCAACATCATCGAGACGGTCGGCACCTTTCTCACCCGCATGGGCGGCCTATTTGCCGTGATCGGTGAGATCGTCGACCTTGCGGTGTTGGTATTCTTTATCATGGGCATCGTGCGCGCCGCCAAGCTGAGCGACGAACCTCTCCCGCTCATCGGAGATATTCACCTGATCGGCTAACGCTTCTCATGCGCGTTGGGTCGCAACCGCTCGCAGAATCCATACCGACGGATCGGGCGAAAGCAGGGCCAGAATTGGGGCCGATCTATTGCCGAGACCATCCTGTATTCCCGTTAGCGATAACGTCTTTTCTCGATGCCGACGGACGTTTCCTCAGAATGTCCGGAGTACAAAACCGTATCATCAGGCAGCGTGAATATCTTCCCGATGATGCTCTCTGCAATGTCCTGCCGATCGCCGCCGGGATATTGATAATTTCCGATACTGCCCTTGAAGATCGTGTCGCCCACAAAGGCGACGCGGTCTTTTTCGCTGTAATAGACCACGGAGTCCGTGGTATGGCCGGGGGTATGGATGACTCGCAGAGAAAAGTCGGAGTTAGCATCTAAAGAAATAATATCGCCCTCCCGCAGGTACTCCACGTTCTTCATCGTCCAGTTCCCCACGCAGAAGGCGGAGAGATTCATGCGGGGATTCAGCAGATAGCGGTCGGCGTCTTCGTGGGCATAGACGGGGGTACCCAGCACGTCCCGCAGTTCGTTGACCGCGCCGGTGTGGTCGAAATGCCCGTGGGTCAGCAGGATCGCTTCGATCACCCATCCCTCACGGCGAATGAGGGAAAGCAGCCGTCCGGCCTCCGCGCCGGGATCGATGAGGAAGCCGTGCCGTGTTTTGTCGTCGATATAGAAAAAGCAGTTTTCTTCGAAATAGCCCTTGACGGGCACACACTGAACCATGGCCTTACCGGAGCTTGCAGCCCTCGGGGCCGCAGCTCATACCCGAGGTCTTCTGTTCCTCCGCTTCCTTGGCCATCAGCTTTAAGAGCGCCTGACGCAGCCCCTCGGTATCCGGCGCGCCGGAGATGCTGTACTTGCCGTTGATGACGAAGAAAGGCACCGCGTGTACACCGTGATAGGCGGCCTCCCGCTCGTCCATGATGACGTCGTCGTGGTAGCGTTCAGAACTCAGCACCTCGCGCACTTCCTCCGCGTCCAGCCCGCAGCGCTCACCGATCTGTTGGAGCAGGGCGTGATCGGCCAGTTCCTTGTTCTGCGTGAAGTAAGCGTCGAACAGCGCTTCGATCACGCGTTCGGTCAGTGCGGGATCGCCCTTGCTCTGGGCCAGCTTCGTGAGCCGGTGGGCGTCCATGGTGTTGGTGAAGAGCGTCGTGGCGTAGTTGAAATTGATGCCCTCGGCCCTCCCCATCTGCGAGATGGTCTCGATCTGCCGCCCTGCGGCCTCGTAGCTGATGCCGTACTTGTGGGCAAAGCGGGTCTGCGTATCACCCTCGGCATGCTGCCCGGCGGAGGGATCCAGCTGAAAGCTCTTCATCTCGATCTCGGTGTCCTTCAATTCGGGGATATAGGACAGCACCCGCTTGAGCCGGGCTTCCCCGATGTAGCAGTACGGGCAGGCGTAATCGGACCAGTAAGTGATTTTCATGGCAGTACCTCTTTTCAAATAATAAAACATGTTCTATTTGCAATTATACGCAAGCTGTGTTATGATGTCAATAGTTTTTTAGAACAAGTTTTATTTCGAGGTGTTCCCTATGGCAGAAAAACGCGGCAGACCGCCCAAGACGGCCCAACCTCAGGACGCGAAACAAAAGCTGATCGACACGACGGTCGAGCTCATCAAGAAATACGGCGCCGACAGTATCACCGTGCGCAACGTCTGCGAGGAGGCAGGGCTCTCCATCGGGACCTTTTATCATCATTTTCAGAACAAGGACGATCTGCTGATGCACTTTGTGCGGGAGGCGTCCTTCGACAGCTTCCTGCTGGAAACGCCGCTGTCGGACGTGGCCGGGCGGGTGTGTGAGCTGTATATGCATCTGATCGGCCGGTATCTGGCTTTGGGCGAGGAGTTCATGAAGAGCTTTTACACCACGGGCAATAAGGCGCTATCCGCCTATATGGGCGAAGAGAACGGCCGCTTTTCCGAAGGCACCGTCATGGCCCGCTGCGAGAAAGAGCTGCTCGCCGCGCAGGAGAGCGGATTTCTGAAAAAAGAAGCAGACGCCCATACCCTGAGTATGGACATCTGCACCATCGTAAAAGGCTGCGTGTTCGAGTGGGCGCTGAATGACGGGGAAATGGACATTGCAGAGAGCCTGCGGCGGATCATCGGCGCATATCTGCGATAAAGGGCAGTAAGCTGGTCAGCATGCAGGAAACGGCAATTGAACTGGACGGGCACAAGGTGTGGCTGTACAGCACCAAGGCACCAACGCGCTTTTTTTCAGCTTCCATATAGAAACAGCCCGGTCGATGGCCGGGCTGTTTCTGTATAACCGGCCGCGCGTCCCCGGAGTCGCTGTACAAAACGAATTGACTGTTCCCTGCCCCGGTGATAGAATTTATTTACAGCATGCATCGGCGCCGTGCAGCACGCAGCACCCGATGGACCTCCGGGAAGCCGAGGAGCTTCAAAGCGCGGCATGGAGGACGCTGATCTTCGGGAATAGTACACGGAGCGGCAGAGCGGCGCGCAGACGCCGCGGGCGGACGCACGGCACGTGCGGGAATATGTGTGATAAGATGAGATTGTTCATTGCGATCGGTTTATCGGATAAGATAAAAGACGCCCTGATCGAAGTGCAGAACCAGATGTATGACCGCGGCGTCCGCGGAAGCTTTTCTCCCGAGGAGAACCTGCACGTGACGCTCGCGTTCATCGGCGAGTATCCGGACGCCGGGCACGTGCTGGACGCCCTGTCGGAGCTCTCTTTCACCCCCTTTGACCTCACCCTGCAGGGCATCGGCTCCTACGGCGATCTGTGGTGGGCCGGAGTGCGGGACGCGGCTCCGCTCACGGCAGTCGCGCGCCGGATCCGGCGGGCCCTCGCGGAAAACGGCGTCCCCTTTGACAGGAAGAAGTTCTCGCCCCATATCACGCTGATCCGGCGGGCAAAAGGCGAGATGCCCGGGGTGCGGCTTGCGGCGGAAACGATGACCGTCCGGCGGATCTCGCTGATGCGGTCCGACCGCGGCCGAAACGGTATGATCTACACGGAGCTCGGCGCACGCGAGGCGGACGAGCCGCAGCCGTGCAGCGAAGCTTGAAAAAAGACAAGGAGGAAAACGAATGACGTTCAAACCTGCGAAGAAACTTGGCTTTGGCCTGATGCGCATGCCCGTGCTCGATCCCGACGACGACGCCAGCGTAGACGTCGAGCAAGTCAAGGAGATGGTGGATCTCTTCATGAGCAAGGGCTTCACCTATTTCGATACCGCCATCATGTACAACGGCTTTGCCAGCCAGCGCGTCGCGAAGGAGGCCATCGTCGACCGCTATCCCCGTGACAGCTTCACGCTGGCCACGAAGCTCCACAGCGCCTTTTTCAACAGCTTTGAAGACCGCGACCGGATCTTCAGCGAGCAGCTCGAGCAGACGGGCGCCGGTTATTTCGACTACTATCTGCTCCACGGCATCGAGGCGAGCAGCTATCCCAAGTACGAGCAATTCGACTGCTTCCGCTGGCTGCTGGAGAAAAAGGCCCAGGGTCTCGTGAAGCACGCGGGCTTCTCCTTCCACGACACCCCGGAGCTTCTGGACGAGATCCTGACGAAGCATCCGGAGATGGAGTTCGTGCAGATGCAGCTCAATTATCTGGACTGGGAGAGCGAATGGATCCAGTCCCGCGCCGTGTATGAGATGGCCGCAAAGCACGGCAAGCCGGTCGTCGTCATGGAGCCGGTCAAGGGCGGGACGCTGGCGAAGCTGCCGGCCGAGGCGGAAAAGCTCCTCAAGGCGGCGGAGCCCGCGCTTTCCGTGCCCTCCTGGGCGATCCGCTTCGCGGCCTCGCAGGAGAACGTGATGCTGGTGCTGTCCGGCATGAGCACCGTCGGGCAGATGCGCGACAACCTCAGCTATATGGACGATTTCAAGCCGCTGACCGAGGCGGAGATCGCGCTGACCCACAAGGCCGCGGAGATCATCAACGCGCAGATCGCCGTGCCCTGCACCGGCTGTTCTTACTGCACGGATGGGTGTCCCATGCGCATCCCCATCCCGAAATACTTCTCTCTTTACAACGAGGATATGCGCGAGGATCTGGAGGAAAAGGGCTGGACCATCAACTTCACCAATTATGGAAAGCTTACGGAGCGCTTCGGTAAGGCCGCCGACTGTCTGGCCTGCGGGCAATGCGAAAGCGTCTGTCCCCAGCACCTGCCGATCATCGAGCTGATGCAGAAGGTATCCTCCCATTTTGACCGGTGACCGAAGGCCGACGCCTTTCCCGGATCGGGCTTCCACTGCCGCAAAGGAGGCGTTCAGATCGCCTATGAAAAACTTAGCCGTACTGTTTCCCGGGATCGGGTATACGATCGAAAAGCCCCTGCTGCAGCGCAGCATGCACATCGCGCAGCAGCTCGGGTATGAGCTTTTGCCCGTCCTCTATTCCGGCTTTCCGGACCGGGTGCGCGGCGACCGGGAGAAGATGCGCCTCTCCTTTGAGTTGGCCCTGGCGCAGGCGCGGGAGCTGCTCTCCGGCGTCGACCTCACCGCCTACGATTCCGTCCTGTTCATCGGAAAGAGCATCGGAACGATCGTCGCGGCGAACATCGCGGCGGAGCGCCCGGGCGGGGATCGCGTCCGCTTCGTGCTCTACACGCCCTTGGAGGAGACCTTCTCCTTCCCGCTGGGCGACGCCGTCGCCTTCACGGGCAGCGGCGACCCCTGGGTCGGCGCGGAGAACAGCCGCATCCCAGCTCTGTGCGCAGAGCGCCGCATCCCCTGCTTCGTCACACCGGGCGGCAACCACTCGCTCCTGACCGGAGACGAGGAGGCGGACCGGCGGGAGCTCGCGGCGGTCATGCTGCGGACGGAGCTCTTCCTCCGCGGGCTGCTGCCGCGGGTCACGCTGCTCGGCGACGCCGCTGCCGACACGGTGCTGCTCCAGATGGTGGACGAGCGGGAGGAGGCCTCGCTCGAAGAGGAGTTCCTGCAGATCCGCGAGCGGACGGACGGCGCGGCGTTCCTGTTCGCGGCCGTCCGCGTGCGGGACTGGGATCGGGAGCTGTCTCCCTGGGCGGCGCCGCCCGTCTTCGGCGGGGAGGACTTCGGCGGCGGCGCAGAAGAGACGCTGTCCCTGCTGCTGGAGGAGCTGCTGCCCGCCCTGCAGCGTGAGCGCGCGGAGCGCTTCTTCTATCTTGGCGGGTACTCGCTGTCCGGCCTGTTTGCGCTCTGGGCCGCCTGCCGGGCGGGCCGCTTCACCGGGATCGCCGCCGTTTCCCCTTCCGTCTGGTTCCCCGGCTTCCGGGCGTATATAAGCGAACACCCGCCTCGTGCGGGGCGCGTATACCTCAGCCTCGGCGACCGGGAGGAGCGGACGCGAAACCCCGTCATGGCGACCGTCGGCGACGCGATCCGCGCGATCCACGCGTCCCTGATCGCAGAGGGCGTGCCCTGCGTTCTGGAATGGAACGAGGGGAACCACTTCCGGGAGCCGACGCTGCGCACGGCGAAAGGCTTTGCCCGGCTATTGAATGACCGGCGCGAACAGCTTGAGCGGATCGCGGCGCACGAGCGTCTCCTGCGTGAGGCGGAGCAGGTCGTCCGCAGGGACGACGTCACGGCCGCGGAGCTTGCCGCCGTGCGCGGCGCCGTCGACCGGCTGGCGGCGTATTACGGGCGCATGGAGTGGTGGCAGGACCTGTATGACGACGAGTCCGGCTTCCTGCCCGGCGACCTTGAGCGCGGCGTCCTTTCCGAGGACGGCGTCTATAATCTTTTGGAACGATACGGCGAGCTTCTCGCCGAAGAGTGAGCGCCGCGGACGTAAAGACGGGCGCAAACAATGGAGGGACTAACGTGAACATCGAAGAACGCGCGGAGCTCGCCGTCGCGCGGAAGGCGCAGGGCCTGTGCAACTGCTGTCAGACGGTCGCGCTCGCGCTCGCGGATCAGACGCCGCTTTCGGAGGAGCAATTGCGGAACATGGCCGCGGGCTTTGCCGTGGGCATGGGGAACATGGAGGGCACCTGCGGCGCGCTGGTGGCCGCCGTCGCGGTCGCGGGACTGCAGTCCGAGGGGCGGAACACGCTGCGCCTGGCCCGGCAGATCTCCGAGGGCTTCCGCAGCCGCAGCGGCGCCGTCGTGTGCAGAGAGCTCAAGGGCAGCGGGAGCGGTCAGCCGCTCTGTTCCTGTGAGGACTGTGTGCGCAACGCCCTGCGGGCCTACGATGAGGTCGTCGGCCTGCGGTAAAGAAGCGGCAAGAGGCCGGGAAAACGAAGCGTTTTCCCGGCCTCTTGCCGTTCGTCTTTATTTCTCTTTTCCTTTCGCGTAGGCGAGATCTGCGAGGCCCCCGTCCAGTCGGCGCAGGTGCTCGTCCCGCGGCAGGGCCAGCAGGAGCTCGTCGTTGAAATAGCGATACGGGATCGCAGCGTCCTCTCCGCGCAGCACCAGGTCGCACACCTCGAGGATCGACTCGACGTAGCCCGCCCGATCCTCCCCGTGGCCGTGGAAGAACCAGCAGGTGTCGTAGCGGCCGCGCGTCGCCGCCTCCAGCGCACGCATGCGCTCTCGGTATTCCCGCACCGTGAGGGAATACTTGATGAGCAGCATCGTGTTGCGCTCGCATGCGTCGCCCAGGATCAGCACGCGATCCTCCGGGATCAGGATGCAGATGCTGCCGCGGGTGTGCCCGCCGCCGTCGTAGATCTCCAGCGTCCGCTTCCCGAGTTCGAAGCGCATCCCAGGCAGCAGCGGCTTATACCGCAGCGGCTGCGAGGGGATCATGTGCTCGCCCCACACGGCGTGATCCTGCGCCATGAAGCGCTCCGTCACACGGATGCGCAGCCGCGGATCGCACTGCCAGTCGTAGATCTCCTCCTCCAGGGGGTTCATATAGACCTCGTCGAACTCCGGCGCGCCCATGGCGTGATCCATATGCCCGTGCGTCAGCAGCACGGTCACGGGCTTGTCGGTCAGGCTCTCCACGTAGGCGCGCAGGCTGCCGACGCCGAGCCCCGTGTCGATCAGAAAGGCGCGCTCCTCCCCCTCGAGCAGATAGCAGATCACCCCTGCCGCGGTGCGGATGCGCCAGGTGCCCTCGTAAAGTTGCTTGCTTGAAAACATAGATCCGTCTCCGATCGCGCCGTTCGGGCGCGTTTTTTGCATCAGTCGGCCGGCTCTCCGTCGCCCGGGAGCGCCTCCATCGTCATCAGCCGCAGCGTCAGCTCCGCGCTGCGGCACAGCTCGTCCGCCTCGGTGTACTCGTGCACCGCGTGCACCTCGTTCATCCCGCAGGCGAGCACGATGCCGCGCAGGCCGTGCCGGGCAAAGTGGTTGTTGTCGCTCCCGCCGAAGGTGGTGACGAGCACCGGCTCGCAGCCCGTCTCTTCGGCGGCCCGGCGGAACAGCCGGACGACCGGCTCCCCGGGATCCACGGCGTAGGCCCGCAGCTGCTCCGTGACCGTCACCTCCGCCGCGGCGCCGAGCTTTTCCGCCTCCTCGCGGAAGACGGCGGCGATCAGCCGCCCGCGCGCCTGCGCCTCATCGTGCCGGAGGCTGCGCACCTCGCCGCACAGGCGGATCTCCGCCGGGACGACGTTCGGCCCCGTCCCGCCGGCGATCGTACCGAAGTTCACCGTGGTATCCTCCGAGACGCGCCCGGTCTCCAGCCTCGCCAGGGCGCGGGCCGTGACCGTCAGCGCGTTCACGCCCTGCTCCGGCGCGAAGCCCGCATGAGCGCCCCGGCCGCGTACGCAGACCGACACGGACAGCAGAGACGGCGCGCGCAGCGCCGCGGTGCCGACCCTTCCGGCCAGATCCAGCACGTAGGCCGTTTTGGCCCGGACGCATGAATAGTCCGCGACCGCGCTGCCCTGCGAGTAGGGCTCCTCGGCCACGGTGAGAAGCAGCTCGATATCCGGGTGGGAGAGCCCCCGCTCCCGGATGACCGTCAGCGCCTCGAGGATCGAGACGAGGCCCGCGGCGTCGTCCGCGCCCAGGACGGTCGTCCCGTCGGAGCGGATCGTCCCGTCCGCCTGCCGGACGGCGCGCTTGCCCCGGCCGGGGCTCACGGTGTCCATGTGCGCGGAGAAAAGCCGCGCCTCGCCCGGCAGGTCCCCGGGAAGGCGGGCGTAGAGATTGCCCGCCGTCGCCCCGCGTGAGCGCAGGGCCTCGGCCGCTCCGTCCTCCGTGACGCACAGCCCCAGCGCCGTGAGCCGCCGCCGCAGGTATTCCTTCATCTCCGCCTCGTGATAGGACTCGGCGTCTATGGATACGAGCCGCTCGAATTCCGTGAGCAGCCGCTCTCTGTCGATCCCGTTCATACGCTTCACAACTCCTCGCAGCAGCTTTCCGCAACGCAGTTCCAGAAGGCGCGCGCCTCCTGCGACAGGGGCCTCCCCTTCTTGCGGAACATGGAGAAATACCAGGTGAAGTCCTCCTCATCCAGCCGCAGGAAGGCCAGATCCTTGCACACGCTGCGCGGCCAGTGCTCACGCAGCACGTAGTCCGGCATATAGGCGAAGCCCGACCGGGGGTTCTGCAGGATCGCCTCGATGATGGCGTGCAGATGGGACATGATGATCCGCTGATGCGGGTCCACCCCGTGCTTCTTCATGTGGGCGAGCTCCACCGTGCACAGATAGTATTCCTGCGACATCTGATAGAACAGTTGCCCGTTCAGCGCGGCGGGCGCGATCCGGCAGGTCTCCTCCGGGCTGGACGCGCGCCCCTGTACAATGGGGTTTTCCCGGCTGCAGAGGATGACGATCCTCTCCTTCGCCAGAATCCTGGTGACGCACTCCTTGTGCTGCTCCTCCACGGAATGGCCGAAGCCGATATCCAGCTCGCCCTTCAGCACCCGCTCGCGCACCGTGCTGGAGGTGCCCTCCCAGACGCGCACGTCCAGATCCGGGCGCTCCATACAGAAACGCAGCAGCGCGGCGCTCAGCCCCTCGTGCCGCTTCTGCAGGGGGATGCCGATGCGCAGCGTGCCCTTGTCCTCATTTTTGAGACTCTCGATTGCCGCGGCAAACTGCTCCTCCCGGCTCTTCTCCTCCACGAGATAGTCGTAGTACAGATTGCCCGCCCTGGTAAGGCGCAGCGGCGTGAAGTTCCGGTCCAGCAGCTTGATGCCCAGATCCTTCTCCAGGCGGTTCAGGTACTGGGTGAGCGAGGGCTGCGAGACGCGCAGCTTTTCGGCCGCGCGCGTGATGTTCAGCGTCTCGGCGATCGTAAGGAAATAATATCTGCGCCCGTTGTTCATCCACTCCGCCTCCTCCGGTCCGTTCTGACCGTAGTATAGTCCCGTTTTTCGCGCCTTGTCAATTTTTTGCAGGCAATTTTTCCCCGTTCTTCGGAGGATCTGTCAAAAGACTGCGGGCACACTTGTGTGGTTCGATAAAAATTATAATACACAGCTTATAGTTTTGTCCAGAATAGTATTTTACTTATGACAAAAATTCGCGTATCTTTAAGATAGCAGATTATCGATAACATTACTGTGATCAAAGGAGAAAGCATCATGGCAAAGAAAAAAATGACCGTACTCGATTTCAAGAAGTACAAGGAAGAAGGCCGTAAATTCGCCTACGTCACCGCCTACGACTACACCATCGCCTCCATCGTGGACGAGAGCGACGTCGAGGTCATCCTGGTGGGCGACTCGCTCGGCATGATCATGCTAGGCTACAAGACCACCGTCGGCGTCACGCTGGACGACATGATCCACCACATCCGCCCCGTGGTCAAGGGCGCGCCCAATACCTTCGTCGCCGGCGACATGCCCTTCGGCTCCTATCAGGAGAGCCCGGAGCAGGCCATCCGCAGCGCCTGCCGCATCTTGGCCGAGACCAACTGCGACTGTGTCAAGCTCGAGGGCGGCGTGGAGATGGCTCCCACCATCAAGCGCATGGTCGACGTGGGCATCCCCGTCATGGGCCACATCGGCATGACCCCCCAGTCCGCCACCTCCTTCGGCGGCTTCAAGGTGCAGGGCGGCACGCCCGAGTCCGCGCTGAAGCTCATCAAGGACGCCAAGACCCTTGAAGAAGCCGGCGTGTTCTCCATCGTGCTGGAGTGCGTGCCCAGCGTGGTGGCCAAAGCCGTCAGCGAGGCTGTCAGCGTGCCCATCCTGGGCATCGGCGCGGGTCCCGACGTGGACTGCCAGGTCCTCGTCCTGCAGGATCTGCTGGACATGTACGGCGACTTTAAGCCCAAGTTCGTCAAGCACTTCGCCCACATCCGTGCCGAGATGGTCAAGGGCCTGAACCTCTTCCACGAGGAGACCGTCACCGGCGCCTTCCCGACCCCGGAATACAGCTTCAACAAGCAGGTGGAGATCCCGCCCCTCGATGACTGAGCAATACCCAGACGTGGTTTGAAATAAGGATCATTGAGAAAGGAAGTATCATCATGAGCAAGTACGTAGAGATCGGCTATCCCATTTATGACGGCATGGGCGTTTACCCCGGCCTCCCCATCCCCAGAGTGACCATCCGCGAAGACCTGACCAAGGGCGACGACTGGAACGGCTCCGTCATGGAGATCTACCTGCACGCCGGCACCCACTGCGACGCGCCCTGGCACTACATGGGCGGCGACGCCCCCATGATGGACAACGTCGAGGCCCTGCCCACCGAGTCCTTCGTGTACAAGCACCCCCTGCTGGTCGACTGTCCCTTTGAAACGAAGAACGGCGAGATTTCCATCGAGCAGCTCAAGGCCTGCGGCGATGAGCTGTATGAAGCGGACATCCTCATCTTCAACACTCACAGTTGGCCCAAGAGAAGCGTCGACTTCAAGGATTACGGCACCGACTTTGCCGCCGTCGGCCCCGAGGCCGCGGAGTTCATCCGCATGGAGCTGCCCAAGGTCAAGGCCGTCGCCATCGACACGCTGAGCATCGAGAACATCGCCAACGGCCGCGGCAACGGCTTCCGCACCCACAAGGCCTTCCTGGATCCGGACCGCACCGACCACACCATCCGCATCTTCGAGGACGTCAACCCCGAGCCCATCATCGGCAAGAAGCTGATCAGCGCCTTCACCGCTCCCCTGCGCATCCATGGCGACGCCTGCATCTGCAATATCGTCGTCGAGATCGAGGACTGAGTCTGCGGACGGGAGGAGAAACGAATGAAAGTAGCAGTTGTCGGCGCGGGCGCCATGGGCTGCATCTACGGCATGTACCTGTCCCGCAACAATGAAGTCCTGCTGGTCGACGTGGTCAAGCCCCACGTGGACGCCATCAACGAAAAGGGTCTGGAATTCACCCACCTGGACGGCACCACCGAGATCGTCACCCGCCTGAAGGCCACGCTGGACACCTCCGCCTGCACCGCGCAGGATCTGGTCATCCTGCTGACCAAGGGCTATCAGAGCGCGGAGGCCCTGCAGAAGAACGCCTCCCTCATCGGGCCCGACACCATCGTCTGCTCCCTGCAGAACGGCTACGGCAACGCGGACGATATCGTCAAGTACGTTCCCGAAGAGCAGGTCGTCCTCGGCACCAGCGGCGGCGGCGCCATCGTGGCCGGTCCCGGGCAGATCCTGCACAAGGGCCAGGGCCCGACGCAGCTCGGCTGTCTCACCGCGGACCAGAGCAAGGCCGAGATCGTAGCCAAGGCCATGAACGAGTGCGGCGTGCCCCAGGTTGAGCTGATCCCCGACGTGAAGACCCTGCTGTGGAGCAAGCTCTTCGTCAACATCGGCATCAATCCCATCTGTGCCATCACCGGGGAGACCAACATCTCCATCGTCAATAATCCGTACTCCCGCGCCGTCTCCGCCATGGTGGTCAAGGAGGCCGTGGAGGTCGCCAACGCCACCGGCATGCATTTTGACTGCGACGAGATGATCGCCCACGTGCTCGATATCGCCGAAGTCACCGGCGGCAACATCTGCTCTATGCTGGCGGACGTGACCCACAAGCGCCGCACCGAGGTCGACCGCATCAACGGCGCGGCCGTCTCCGAGGGCGCGAAGGTCGGCATGAAGGCGCCCCTCAACGAGATGATCACCGCCCTCATCCACGCGAAGGAACAGACCTACTGATCCGCAAGTACCCGACGCGACAGCCTCTTGTCCCATGCGGGAAAAGCCGCGCGCTTTTCCCGCATGTTTTTTGAAAAGGGCTTTTTCTTTGCCGTGCGGTATGTTAGAATAGTGGAGTGGGCCGACGCATGCGCGCGGCGAAACAGAACGAACAGATACACGGAGGGCGCCATGGCATTCAAAACTGACATTGAGATCGCGCAGGAAGCGCAACTGCTTTCCATCAACGATATCGCCAAAAGTCTGGGCATCCCGGACGATGCGGTGGAGAATTACGGCCGCTACAAGGCCAAGCTGGATATCCAGTCCCTGAAGGATCTGCCCGAGAAGGGCAAGCTGATCCTCGTCACCGCCATCACCCCCACCCCCGCGGGCGAGGGCAAGACCACCACCTCCGTCGGCCTCACCGACGGTCTGCGGAAGATCGGCAAGAACGCCGTCGTCGCCCTGCGCGAGCCGTCTCTCGGCCCCGTGTTCGGCGTCAAGGGCGGCGCGGCCGGCGGCGGCTACGCCCAGGTCGTCCCCATGGAGGACATCAACCTCCAGTTCACCGGGGACTTTCACGCCATCGGCGCGGCCAACAATCTGCTCGCCGCCATGCTCGACAACCACATCCAGCAGGGCAATGCCCTCGGCATCGACCCGAAGGCCATCACCTGGAAGCGCGCCGTCGATATGAACGACCGGCAGCTGCGCCACATCGTGGACGGTCTGGGCGGCAAGGTACAGGGCGTGCCGCGCGAGGACGGGTTTGAGATCACCGTCGCGAGCGAGATCATGGCGGTGCTGTGCCTCGCCTCCGATATCACGGATCTGAAGGCCCGCCTCGCGAGGATCATCGTGGCCTACACCTACGACGGTCAGCCCGTCACCGCGGCCGATCTCAAGACCCAGGGCGCCATGGCCGCCCTGCTGAAGGACGCCATCAAGCCCAACCTGGTACAGACCCTGGAGGGGACCCCCGCCTTTATCCACGGCGGCCCCTTCGCCAACATCGCCCACGGCTGCAACTCCGTCACCGCCACCCGCACGGCGCTGAAGCTGGCGGACTACGTGGTCACCGAGGCCGGCTTCGCCGCCGATCTGGGCGCGGAAAAGTTTGTGGACATCAAGTGCCGCATGGCCGGCCTGCGCCCGAGCGCGGTGGTCATCGTCGCCACGGTGCGGGCGCTGAAGTATCACGGCGGCGTACCCAAGGCGGAGCTCAACGAAGAGAACCTGGAGGCGCTGGAAAAGGGCCTGCCCAACCTGCTGCAGCACGTCGGCAACGTCAGAAACGTCTTCGGTCTGCCCTGCGTGGTGGCCGTCAACGCCTTCCCGACGGACACCGAGGCCGAGCTCCGGCTGGTGGAGAAGCGCTGCAGCGAGCTGGGCGTGAACGTGGCCCTCAGCGAAGTCTGGGCCAAGGGCGGCGAGGGCGGCAAGGCCCTGGCCGAGGAGGTCGTCCGCCTGTGCGAGCAGCCCAACGAGTTTGGTTTCACCTATCCGCTGGATATGCCCATCGAGGAGAAGCTGGAGACCATTTGCAAGCGCATCTACCACGCCGACGGCGTGGCGCTCACCGCCAACGCGAAGAAGCAGGCGCAGCAGCTCACCGAGCTCGGCTTCGCGGGAATGCCCATCTGCATGGCGAAAACGCAGTACAGCTTCTCCGACGACGCTTCCCTGCTCGGCGCGCCGAAGGACTTCACCGTCACGGTGCGTAATCTCAAGGTCTGCGCCGGAGCCGGCTTCATCGTCGCCCTGACCGGCGACATCATGACCATGCCCGGTCTGCCCAAGGTCCCCGCCGCGGAGAAGATCGACGTAGACGAGAACGGCCGGATCACCGGCCTGTTCTAAAGGACGCGGAGAACAGGCATGGCTGAACTGTTGAAGGGCGCGCCCGTGGCCGCCGCGCTGACCGCGGCGCTGGCGGAACGGACGGCACGGCTGATAAGCGGGGGCGTCGCCCCCACGCTTGCGATCCTGCGGGTCGGCGAGCGGCCGGACGATCTGGCCTATGAGCGCGGCGCGATGAAGCGCTGTGAAAAGGTCGGCGTGCGCGTGGTGCACGTCGTCCTGCCGGCGGACTGCACGCAGGACGCGCTCCTGGCCGAGATCGAGAAGATCAACGCGGACGCGGGCATCCACGGCTGTCTGATGTTTCGCCCGCTTCCGAAACACATCGACGAGTCCGCCGTGTGCGAAGCGCTCGCACCCGAGAAGGACGTGGACTGCATGACGGCTGTCTCGCTCAACACCGTCTTCACCGGCAGAGGCCGGGGCTTCGCGCCGTGCACGGCGCAGTCCTGCATCGAGATCCTGGATCATTACGGCATCGACCCCGCGGGAAAAAGCGCGGCGGTCGTCGGGCGCAGCCTCGTCATCGGAAAGCCGGTGTCCATGATGCTGCAGAGCCGCAACGCGACCGTCACCATGTGCCACACGAAGACCGTGGATCTGCCCACGGTCTGCCGCCGGGCCGAGATCCTCGTGGTCGCGGCGGGCAAGGCCGGCGTCGTGGGGGCGGCGTTCACCAATCCCGACCAGGTCGTGATCGACGTAGGCATCAACCCCGCTCCGGGCGGCAGCATCTGCGGAGACGTGCAGTTCGACGCGGTGGAGCCGCTGGTGCGGGCGATCGCGCCGGTCCCCGGGGGCGTCGGCGCCGTCACCACGGCGGTGCTGTGCAAGCACGTGGTCGAGGCGGCCGAGCGGGCCGCGGCGGCCTTATAGACGCGCGGAACTTTTTCCCGCGCGGAGCATCATAATAAATGTCAAGGAATGTCAGAGTAGGGCAAGCGCGTTAAGTGCCACCGGATGGGAGGTTGCCGGTGGACGAAACACTTGGTGTGCGGTGCTTGTCCGCATCCGCTGCCACCAGAGAAGCGAGAGCTCCTTTCGTGGCGCCGTCACGAAAGGAGCTATCTCATGCAAAAAATCAAGACCAAGACCCTGACCACGCTCGGGCTGCTGATCGCGCTCGAGATCGTGCTCAACCGCTTCCTGTCCATCAACGCCTGGAACATCAAGATCGGCTTCAGCTTCGTGCCGGTCGTCGTCGCCGCGATCCTGTACGGCCCGCTCGCCGCGGGCGTCGTCGGGGCGCTGTCCGATTTTCTGGGGGCGATCCTCTTTCCCATCGGTGCCTATTTCCCCGGCTTTACGTTGACCGCGTTTCTGACGGGCTGCGTCTTCGGCCTGTTCCTGCATCAAAAGCAGAGCGTGCCCAACACGCTCTTTGCCGTGCTCATCAACCAGCTCGTTTTGAGCCTGCTGCTCAATTCCTACTGGATCTCCGTCCTGTACGGCTCGCCCTACGGGCCGCTGCTGGTCACACGCAGCTTCCAGTGCGCGATCCTGCTGGTGGTGCAGTTCGTGTGCATCCAGCTCATCTCGCGTACGATCTCCCGCGTTGCGCGCAGGAGCGCGGCGTAGCGCCCGATCCCATATCCCGATCACAAAACCGGCGGGGCCGGGAAAGCGGACTGTCTTTCCCGGCCCCGCGGCTTTTTTGAAAAAAGTGCGCAAATGCCGCGCGGCACGCAAGATTTCTGTTGCAAACGCCGCGCGATATGTTACAATTTAAGCAGCGGCCCGGCAAGCGGCCGGGCACAAACGACAACATGCAGAGAAAGGAACGGTACCGCCATGAAAAAAGCCGTATTGATCCCGGACTCGTTTAAGGGTACTCTTTCTTCCGCGGAGATCTGCGGGATCATGAAAGAGCGCATCCTCGCCCGCTTCCCCGCCTGCGAGGTGGTGTCCATCCCCGTGGCCGACGGCGGCGAGGGCAGTGTGGACGCGTTTCTGACCGCGCTCGGCGGAGAAAAGATCCGCCTCGAGGTCAAGGGGCCGTACTTTGAACCGATGGAAGCCTTTTACGGACTGATCGACGGCGGGAAGACCGCCGTGGTCGAAATGGCCGCCTGCGCGGGTCTGCCCCTCGTGGAGGGCCGCCGCGATCCCTCCCGGACCACGACCTACGGCGTCGGGGAGCTCATCCTCGACGCGGCGCGGCGCGGCGTGGAGCGCATCGTCGTCGGGCTCGGCGGCAGCGCGACCA